>NZ_JARJHW010000156.1:0-17448 GCF_040560175.1 Streptomyces panacea | reverse complement strand
ACCCTAGGGCACCTCGCCGCGTTGCCGGACCGCACGAATACGCCCGGTAGGAGGGCGGCCCTCCGCCTTGCGACGCACCGCATCTGACGCCGCGCGCCGATCCACTCCCGGCTCGCCGCCAGTCCAGAAGATGATCGCCCGTACGGCCGCCGGGAGACCATGGCCGAATTCCGCCGGACGGGCCGCCGCGCCCGCGCCCGTCCGGCAGGACACCCCGTCAGTACAGCGACAGGCCGTAGACCGACAGCCACTCCACCACCGGCTGGTAGTAGGTGACGCCGCCCGATGAACAGTTTCCGCTCGCGGCCACGATGATGCCCAGCGCGGTCGTTCCGGAGAACGCGGGGCCGCCCGCGTCGCCGGGCTCGGAGCAGATGTTGGAGCGGAACAGCCCGCTCACTGCGCCTTCGGGGTAGTTGATCGTGACGTTCACGGCCGTGACGGTGCCGCAGTGGACTCCGGTCACCCGGCCGACGTGGCACAGGGCCCGGCCGATCGTCGGGTTCGCGGCGGCGGTGATGTCCTGCGTCGCGCCGCCGCCGAGTGTGACCTCGCCGGGGAAGGCGACCGCCGTGCTGATGGTGTAGCGGACGAGCGCGTAGTCGTTGACCGGGAAGCTCGATCCGGCGGTGGTGCCGACGAACACCGTCAGGGCCGCGTCCGCGTACCAGTTGGTGGCGCCCTGCGCGCAGCGGCCCGACACCAGGCCGTAGAACGTGGCGCCGCCACGGGCGTTGAAGCCGACGGTGCAGCGGGTGCCGATGCTGCTGTAGATGACGTTGCCGCCGCGCACCTCGACCGCCTTGCCGGACGGGGCCGTTGAGGCGGTACGCGTCGGCGGGCCGGACTCCTGCGCGTACGCCGCCGATCCGGTGGCGGTGAACCAGCCGAGCAGCAGGGTCAGCGCCGCGACGGCCGACGCGGCCGTGCGGAACGCTCTGCGCGGTGCCCCGCGGAACGGTCTCTCGGTGCGGTGCGGATTCAGGTGCGGACTCATGTTCCCTCCCCGATTTCCCGGTCATGACATGTCATGGGCCTGCCATTGTGGGGTCCCTGGGAGGCGCGCGTCAGGGGGAAAGACGCCATTCGGCCGGTATCGGCCGCACCGCTCCTGACGGTGTGTCAGGCCGCGGCCTCCAGATCCAGGAGGACGGACTTGGCGGCGGCGCCACCCGCGTAGCCGCCGAGCGTTCCGTCGGCGCGTAGCACGCGGTGGCAGGGGACGACGACGGGAAGCGGGTTGGTCGCGCAGGCCGTGCCGACGGCGCGGACCGCCTTCGGGTTGCCGACGAGCCGGGCGACCTCGCCGTAACTCATCGTCCGTCCGTAGGAGATCTCCGGGAGGTGACGCTGCACCAGCTGCCGGAAGCCGTGCGAGAGCGACATGTCGAGCGGCAGGTCGAACGTCCTGCGCTCGCCGTCGAAGTACTGGTCGAGTTCGCGGGCCACGTCGTCCAGGCGCTTCGGGGCGCGCAGCACCCGGGGGCTCAGCGTGCCGGCCAGGTCGTCGAGGACCTTGTCGTGGTCCTGGCCGGGGAAGGCCACGCGGACGAGGCCCTTCTCGGTGGACGCGAGCAGGAGCCGGCCGACGGGGCTGTCGACGACGGTGTACGCGATGTCCAGCAGGCCGTCGCGGGCCGCCGCCTCCTCCAGCCTGGTGTGCAGCCGGGCGAGAGTTCCTGGGGCGACCGCGGCACGGTCGAGGAGGGGGGTGACGTCCGGGTCGCCGGTGGTGTCCTTCACGGTGTCGCTCCTTTCAGCTTCGGTCGTGGGGGGTGGCGAGGGTGGTTCTGAGGGCCTTGATGCCGTCCGACGCCGCGCGGCGCGCCGCTTCCGGCGTGCCCCCGACGATCTCCGCGACGTCCCGGTACGGCAGTCCGGCGAAGTGGTGGTACGCCACCGCCTGCCGCTGTTTCTCGGGGAGCGCCCTGACGGCCCGCCAGAGGTCGTGGTCGGTCTCGCCCGGCAGCCCGACGGCCGACGGCCGCTCGGGCAGGTCCGCCACGGGGACGGCGTGCCGCCGGCCCGCGCGGGTGATGTCGATGGCCTTGCGATGGGCGATCGTCACCAGCCACGCCTCGACGTTGGCGTCGTCCGGCAGGTCCGGGTAGGCGCGCATCGCGGCGAGGAACGTCTCCGACCAGGCGTCGTCGGCGTCGTGGACGCCGACCACCGCCCGGCACACGCGGAGCACGGTGTCCGCGTGTTCCTCGACCACCCGCTCGAAAGGCTTCTTCATGGCGATCATTCTCCGCCGGTGTGCGGGTTGCCCGTTCAGAAGAGCCTGGCCTCCTTGACGGTCTCGGGCTCCTCGATCTCCAGGAGTCGCTGCTTGCGCTTGAGGCCGCCGGCGAAGCCGGTCAGTTTCCCGTTGCTGCCGACCACCCGGTGGCAGGCGACGATGATGGAGAGCGGGTTGTGGCCGACCGCCTGGCCCACGGACTGCGCCAGCGCCTTGTTCCCCAGCCGTTCGGCCAGTTCGCCGTAGGTCGTGGTCTCGCCGAACGGGATCTCCCGGAGCATCGCCCAGACCCGCTCCTGGAAGGCGTCCCCGTTCGTCCGCGTCGGCAGGTCGAATGTGGTCCGGTCGCCGTCGAGGTACTCGGCGAGCTGGGTCGCGGCCAGGGTCAGCAGGGTGTCGTCCTGGACGTCGACGCGCCGGCCCAGGCTCTGCTCGGACGGCAGGTACCAGTGGTGGGGGAAGTACAGGCCGGTGATCGCACCGTCCGACGCCACCACGGTGAGACCGCCGAGCGAGGTCTCGACGATCGCGTGGCGGGTGTTCGAACCGGTAGCCGTATTCGTGCCCGCGTCCATGCCCGCGTCCATGCCCGTGTCCATGCCCGCATTCGTGCCGGTATCCGTGCGCGCGTTCGTGTCCGTGGCCTGTCCGATGTCGGTCATCGTCCCGGTCTCCTTCTTGTACGACGTCCCTGTTCAGTAGGCAGACGCGCGGGAGCGGGAGAATGTGAGGTCGTATCTCACTCCGGTTCGGCGCGTGGTGCTCGGCTGCGCTCCGTCGCCAATCTTTCGTCTCTCCGTGGACATTGACTGTTGAAACGCGACGAAAGAACGGCCCCAGGGGCGCGCTCGACGGCCATTTCACGCCGCTGAGCTGCCGAAACTCGCCCATGAAGGTCAACAGGCCCACCCTCAGGGGCCATCTCACTCTGCGTAGCCATAAGGCCGGAACCGGACACCCATCGAGAAAGTTATTGTGATCTGAAGCACAGGTTCGGACACTCATGAGCAGCGAACGTTCCACGCGCATGTCATGTCGATATCAACGACATGATCCACGGATGACGCACATGAAAAACGTCCCCCAACCTCCCATCTGCCTGAATCCATCGCGTACCAAAGACGCACAGATGTTCGACAAATCGCGAGGACGACTCTCTGTGATCGGTTGACTCTGGGGAAGCGTGACCACTTAACTGCCAATCCCCACAACTGCCCCACGTATCTGGAGAGTTCATGCGGACTCCGGGACCTTCTTGGTCCAATGACTTTTCCCTGCCGCATTCGGTCATCGTGATCAACCCTCTGCAACGGTCATCCCCACGCCTGACCGCCGCAGCCGCCGCCACCGGCGCGGTCGGTGTGCTCGAACTGCCCACCGGGAACCCCCGGGAGGTGGTCGATCTGCTCGACCGCACCTGCCGCTGGTCGTCCGTTCCGTTCGGCGTCCGGATACGTGAAGGCTGTTCGGCGACCGCCGGCGAGCTGCCCGGACTCGTGGATACGGTGCTGCTCGCCGACCCCGCGCGGTCGCCCGCCGAGTTCGCCGGCCGCCGTGTCCTGGTCGAAGTCACCAGCCTGGCCGAGGCGTTGAGCGCCGGCGAGGCCGGTGCCTCCGGACTGATCGTGCGCGGCTCGGAGAGCGGCGGACGCGCGGGTGAGCTGAGCACCTTCGTCCTCCTCCAGCAGGTGCTCGCCGAACCCGCCCTGGACCTCCCCGTCTGGGCCTGTGGCGGCATCGGACCGCACACCGCCGCCGCCACCGTCGCCGGAGGCGCGGCCGGAGTCGTACTCGACACCCAGCTCGCGCTGTTCGACGAGGCGGGACTGCCGACCGAGCTCACCGGCGTGCTCGCCGGACTCGACGGCTCGGAGAGCGTGCTGCACCACGGGGTGCGCGTGCTGCGCCGCCGTGGCCCCGGGGCCCCCGAACTCCCCTCGGACAAGGCCGAGTTCACCGCCCGGATCGGGACGGACGATCTCCGTACCCAGTTCGTCCCCCTCGGCCAGGACGCCTTCCTCGCCGCCTCCTTCGCCGCTCGCTGGAGCACGGTCGCCGAAGCCGTACGGGGCATCACGGCCGCCATGGCCGGCGCCTTCGCCGACGACGCGCCCGCCGCGGCGCTGGCCGCCGGGTCGGCGGGTGCGCGCGCGCTCGGCACCCGACTGCCCGTCGCCCAGGGGCCGATGACACGCGTCAGCGACGAGCCCGCGTTCGCGGCGTCGGTCGCGGCCGAGGGCGGGCTGCCGTTCCTCGCGCTCGCCCTGGCGAACGCCGACCGGACCCGCTCGATGCTGGAACGCACCCGCGACGCACTCGGCGACGCCAAGTGGGGCGTGGGCGTGCTCGGTTTCGCCGACGAGGACATCAAGGCCGCGCAGCTCGACGTCGTACGCGAGTTGAGGCCCACGCACGCGATCATCGCGGGCGGCAGGCCGGCCCAGGCGGCGGCGTTGGAGGCGGAGGGCATCACGACCTTCCTGCACGTGCCGTCGCCCGGACTGCTGCGCCAGTTCCTCGCGGCGGGCGCGCGCCGGTTCATCTTCGAGGGCGCCGAGTGCGGCGGCCACGTCGGACCGCGCAACAGCTTCCCGCTGTGGGAGGCGCAGACCGAGGTCCTGCTCGACTTCCTCGCCGACGCCGGGGCCGAGGCCGACGACGTGGCAGCCGGGCTGACCGTGCTCTTCGCGGGCGGCATCCACGACGAGCGGTCGGCCGCGATGGCCGCCGCGCTGGCCGCCCCGCTGACCCGCGCCGGTGTCGCGTTCGGCGTACTGATGGGCACCGCCTACCTGTTCACCGAGGAAGCGGTACGCGGCGGCGCCATCCAGCCGCTCTTCCAGCGCCGGATCCTGGACGCGGAGCGGACCGATCTGCTGGAGACGGCGCCCGGCCACGCCACCCGGTGCGCGCGCAGCGCCATCAGCACGGACTTCGCCGCACTCAAGGACGAGCTGCGCGAACAGGGTGTGCCCGACCGGGAGATCTGGGAGCGCCTGGAGCGGTTCAACGTCGGCCGGCTGCGGCTGGCCAGCAAGGGCATCGAGCGGGTCGGCGACGACCTGCTCGCCGTGGACGAAGCCCGGCAGTCCGACGAGGGCATGTTCATGGCCGGTGAGGTCGTGGTACTCCGCGAGTCCGTGACCACCGTCGCCGCGCTGCACGACTCCGTCAGCGAGGGCGCGGCCGGCTGGCTGCGCGCCAGGGCCACCGACTTGCGCGGCCCGCTCGGCATCGGCCGGGCGGACGAGCGGCCGGCTCCCGAGCCGCTGCGGGTCGCCGTCGTCGGCATGGCCGGCATGTTCCCCGGCGCCCCCGACCTGGCGGACTTCTGGGCCAACATCCTCGCGGGCAAGGACTGCGTCACCGAGGTCCCCACCCAGCGCTGGGACCAGGAGCGGTACTACGCGCCGGACGGCGACGGCGAGCGGACCCCGTCCCGCTGGGGCGGCTTCCTGCCCGAGATCCCGTTCGACCCGCTCCGCTACGGTATTCCGCCGGCCTCGCTCGCCGCCGTCGAACCGGTGCAACTCCTCGCGCTGGAGGCCGCGCGGCGCGCGCTCGCCGACGCGGGTTACGACGCGAAGGGCACCGACCACGCCCGTACGTCCGTGGTGTTCGGCGCCGAGGCGGGCAGCGACCTGTCGAACGCGACGACGCTGCGCACGGTGCTGCCCGGCTACATCGGCACGATCCCGCCCGCGCTCGACGAGCAACTCCCCCGGCTCACCGAGGACTCCTTCCCGGGGATGCTCGCCAACGTCATCGCGGGGCGGGTCGCCAACCGGCTCGACCTCGGCGGTGCCAACTACACCGTCGACGCGGCGTGCGCCTCCTCGCTCACCGCCGTGGACGTCGCCTGCAAGGAACTGGTCTCCGGCACCAGCGACATGGTGCTGTGCGGCGGCGCCGACCTGCACAACGGCATCAACGACTACCTGCTGTTCTCGTCCGTGCACGCGCTCTCCCCCACGGGCCGCTCGGCCACCTTCGACGCCGCCGCCGACGGCATCGCCCTCGGCGAGGGCGTGGGCTGCGTGGTCCTCAAGCGCCTCGCGGACGCGGAGCGCGACGGCGACCGCGTGTACGCAGTGATCGACGGGGTGGGCAGCGCCAGTGACGGGCGCGCGCTCGGTCTGACCGCGCCCCGCCCGGAGGGCCAGCACGCCGCTCTCACCCGGGCCTACCGCAACGCCGGTGTCTCACCTGCCGATGTGGGGCTGGTCGAGGCGCACGGCACCGGGACCGTCGTCGGGGACCGCACCGAACTCAGCACGCTCACCGAGGTGTTCACCGAAGCCGGTGCCGAGGTGGCCAGTTGCGCGGTCGGCTCCGTCAAGTCCCAGATCGGGCACACCAAGTGCGCGGCGGGACTGGCCGGACTCATCAAGGTCACGCTCGCGCTGTACCACGGTGTGAAGCCGCCGACCCTGCACCTGAAGGAGCCCAACGCCGCCTGGAACGAGGCGAGCAGCCCGTTTGTCTTCCACACGACGGCGACGCCGTGGGCGGTGGAGCCGGCGGAGCGTGTCGCGGGAGTGAGCGCCTTCGGATTCGGCGGCACCAACTTCCACGTTGTTCTACGCGCGTACACCCAGGCGCCACCTGCGCATTCCCTGGACGCGTGGCCGGCCGAACTCTTCACGTTCCGTGGGCAGGACGCCGAGGCGGCCCGACGGTCGGTCCGGGCGCTTCAGGACCTCTTGGCCAAGGGTGGCAGGTGGAAGCTCCGCGACTACGCGCGTAGCGCGGCACGGCGAAGCGACCGGTCGGCGGTGCGCGGCGAACGGGTCTGGATCGCCGTGGTGGCGAACAGCCTCGCCGAACTGCCCGAGTTGCTGTGCCGCGCGGCCGAGGGCGAACACGCGCCCGAGGCCGGGATCCACACGGCGGAGGCCGGCGACCGGGCGGCCGACGGAAGTGCCGGTGACGCCGAGGGCAAACTGGCGTTCCTGTTCCCCGGGCAGGGCAGCCAGCGTCCCGGCATGCTCGCCGAACTCTTCGTCGCCTTCCCCGAGTTGCAGCGCTACCTCCAGCTCGGTGCCCGCTGGGCCGATGTCCTCCATCCGCCGACCGCGTTCGGCGAGCGGGGCAAGGCCGGGCAGCTGGCCCGCATCACGGACACGGCCGTCGCCCAGCCCGCGCTCGGCATGGTCGAACTGGCCGCCGCCGAGCTGCTCGCCTCCGTCGGCGTACGCCCCGACATGGCGGCGGGGCACAGCTACGGCGAACTGGTCGCGCTCGGCGTGGCCGGGGCGCTCTCCCCGCAGGACGTCATCACGGCGAGCGCCGAGCGCGCCGGGGCGATCTTGTCCCGGACGGCGGGCGGTGACGCCGGCACGATGGCCGCCGTCACCGCGTCGCCCGAGCAGGTGGACGAGGTGCTGCGGCTGGCCGGTCTCGACGGGGAGGTCGTGGCCGCGAACCGTAACTCGCCCACCCAGACGGTCATTTCGGGTCCGACCGAGCAGGTGGCGGCAGCCGTCGCCCGCCTGCGGGACGCCGGCCTCCCGGTCAAACCGCTCCAGGTGGCCTGCGCCTTCCACAGTCCGCTGCTGGTCGGCGCGGGTGACGCGTTCGCCGAGCGGCTCGACCGGCTGACCGTCTATCCACCCGCGTTCGATGTGTGGGCCAACCGTACGGCGGAGCCCTACCCGACGGACCCCGCCGGGGTACGGGCGGAGCTCGCCGCCCAGATCGGCTCGCCGGTCAGGTTCGCCGAGCAGATCGAGTCCATGTACGCCGCCGGTGCCCGTGTCTTCGCCGAGGTCGGGCCGGGCCGGGTGCTCAGCCGACTGGTCTCGGCCGTCCTCGGGAACCGTCCCCACCGGACGATTCCGCTCGACGGCGGGCGGCCCGGCGGACTGAGCGGTTTCCTCACCGCCCTGGCTCAACTCGCCGTCAACGGGGCCGACGTCCGCACCGGCCGCCTCTTCCGGGGCCGGGACGCGGTCGACCCGGAGACCGCGGACGCCGGGCGGAGCCCCGGCTGGACCGTGGACGGCCAGCTCGTCCGGCTCGCCGACGGCACCATTCCCCCCACCGCCCTGCACCCCGCCCGACCCGTTACGGAGCTGATCGTGCCGGAGAACCAGTCCCCCCACAGCGCACCGGACGCGCTCGTCGCCGAATTCCTGCGCACCAGCCGCGATCTGGTCGCCGCCCAGCGCGACGTCCTGATGACCTACCTCGGCGGGCCGGGAGCGGTGGCCGCCGTCCAGGCGCCGGCCCCCGTCACCTGGCAGCCGGCCGCCGTCGCCGCACCGACCGCACCGTCGGCCCTCGCACTGCCCGCCGCCGTGTCCCCCACCACGGCGGCGGGCCCCATCACCACGGCCGCCGCACAGGCGGGGCCCGCGCTCGTGGCACGGGCCGAGGCCAGCGCACCGGCGGCGGATCCGGAGTCGGTGCTCGCCGCCGTCCTGTCCGTGGTGGCGGACCGCACCGGCTACCCGGTCGAGATGATCGAGCCGGAGCTCGATCTGGAGGCCGACCTGAGCGTCGACTCGATCAAGCGCGCCGAGATAGCCGGCGAACTCGCCGTACGCCTCGGTCTCCCCCTCGACGCGAGCGGCGAGCTGGACGGCCTCAGCACGGCGCGCACCGCGGCCGGCATCACCGGACTGCTCGTCGAACGGCTCACCGGCACCGGCGACACCCCGCCGGAGGCGGAGACAGCCGCGGGGACCGCCACGGAAACGGCCGCAGGGGGCGGGAGCGCGGCGGGCGAAGGCTCGGCCGAGGCGGAGATCCTGGCCCCGCAGCGCCTGGAGTTCACCGAGGCGCCGCTGGACGAGGTGACCGGCTCGATCGCCGCCGGAGCCGTCGTACTGCTGCTCGGCGGGGGCGAGTTGGCCCCCGTGCTGGCCGAGCGGCTGCGCGCGGCCGGTGCCTCGCCCACGCTCGTACCGGCGGGCGAGCTGCCGACGGCCACCGCCGACGCGGTGGTCCTGCTCGACACGCTCGACGCGGCGGAGCCGCCGCTGCCGGATGCCCTCCCCCTGTTCCAGGCGGCGTTCGCGGGCGCACCCGGCACTGTCGTCGCCGTCGAGCGCAGGACCGAAGGCGCGGCCAGCGGTCTGCGCGGCTTCTTCCGCAGCGTCGCCCGCGAGTACCCCGACATGAAGGCGACCCTGGTCGAGGTCGCGGCCGACGCGACCGCCGACGCGGTGTCGGACGCCCTCGTCACCGAACTCGCCGCCACCGAACGGGAACCGGTCGTCCTCAACGACGGCGGGAAGCGCCGCGCACTGCGGCTGACCCCGACCGATCTCGGCGCGCTCGCCGCCACCGGAGCCGGCCCTGCCGGCGAGGGCCGGGCGGAGGCCGAGGCGGCGGGGCTCGACCGTGAATCGGTCGTCCTGCTGGTCGGCGGCGCACGCGGCATCACCGCGCGCTTCGCCCGTACGATCGCCTCGGCGAGCCGGTGCCGTATCGAACTCATGGGCAGGACCCCGGTACCCGCCGCGTCGGAGGACCCGGCCACCGCCGGCGCCGCCGACCGCGACGGACTGCGGGCCGCCTTCCTGGCCACCGGTCTGACCTCCCCCGGCGAGGTGGAGCGCCTGGTCGGGGCGGTGCTCGCCGAGCGCGAGGTGCGGGCCACCGTGGAGGCGCTGCGAGCGCTCGGGAGCGAGGTCCGCTACCACTGCGTGGACGTGCTCGACACGGAGGCCGTACGGGCCACGGTGAAGGACGTCTACGCCGAGCACGGCAGGCTCGACGGAGTCGTCTACGCGGCCGGGGTCATCGAGGACAAGCTGCTGGCCGAGAAGTCCACGGAGTCCTTCGGCCGGGTCTTCTCCACCAAGGTCGACGGCGCGCGCGCCGTGCTCGACGCGGTGGACGTGCTGCCGCGCGGCCCGCGGTTCGCCGTGCTGTTCGGCAGCATCGCCGCCGCGCTCGGCAACCGCGGCCAATCCGACTACGCGGCGGCCAACGACGCCCTGGAGGAGCTGGGCCGTCGCTGGTCGACGGACTACCGCCGAGGTCTGACCGTGCACTGGGGCCCGTGGGCCGCCGCCGAGACGAACGGGGGCATGGTCACCCCCGCGCTGATGCGCTCGTACGCCGCACGGGGCATCAAGCTCATCGACCCCGAGGAGGGGCCGCTGAGTCTGCTGCGTGAACTCGCCTGGGGCGCCCCCGAGGTGCACGCGGCCGTCTACACCGCGTCGGGCTGGTGACCTCGGTGGACTCCCGCACACCGGTCGCCGTCGTCGGTATGGCCGTGTACTTCCCGGGCGCCAACGATCTGGAGAGCTACTGGCACAACATCGTCAACGGCGTCGACTCGATCACCGAGGTACCCGCGGGCCGCTGGGACGAGGAGTTCTACGCGCCAGGTGGTCCCCCGCGCAGCGACCGGGTGTACTGCCGCCGGGGCGGATTCGTGGACCAGAGCGTCGAGTTCGACGTGACGCGGTTCGGCATCATGCCGACCTCCGTCGCGGGTACGGAGCCGGACCAGCTGATCGCGCTGGACGTGGCCCATCAGTCGATCGCCGACGCCGGTGGCGAGCCGGTGCTGCCGGTGGACCGGCAGCGGGCGGGGATCGTGCTGGGCAGGGGCGGCTATCTGACGCCGGGTCTGGTCAGGCTGGACCAACGGGTGCGTACGGCTAACCAGTTGGTGCGCACCCTGCGCGAGCTGGCGCCCGAGCTGGGCGACGACCGGCTGGAGGAGGTGCGCTCCGCGTTCGCCGGTCAACTCGGCCCCGAGCAGCCCGAGTCGGCGATCGGGCTGGTGCCGAACCTGGCGGCTTCGAGGGTCGCCAACCGGCTGGACCTGCGCGGCCCCGCGTACACCGTCGACGCCGCCTGCGCCTCGTCGCTGGTGGCGGTCGACCACGCCGTACGCGAACTGGACAGTGGCCGCTGCGACGTGATGCTCGCGGGCGGGGTGCACCACTGCCACGACATCACGCTGTGGAGTGTGTTCAGCCAGCTCGGCGCGTTGTCGCCGAGTGAGCGGATCCGCCCGCTGAACCAGGGCGCGGACGGTGTGCTGATCGGCGAGGGCACCGGCATCGTGGTGCTGAAGCGGCTCGCGGACGCGGAGCGCGACGGCGACCGGGTGTACGCGGTGGTCTCGGGCACCGGGGTGGCGAGCGACGGCCGTTCGGCGAGCCTGTTCAACCCCGATCCGGGCGGGCAGGTCCGCGCCGTACGGCAGGCGTGGGACGCGGCGGGGCTCGACCCGCGCGCGGCCGACGCCATCGGCCTGCTGGAGGCGCACGGTACGGCGACCCCGGCCGGTGACCGTGCCGAACTGACCACGCTGGCCGAGGTGTTCGGCCCGGCCGTGGGATCGCGTGCCGCGATCGGGTCGGTCAAGTCGATGATCGGTCACACGATGCCGGCGGCCGGTATCGCGGGACTGATCAAGGCGGCGCTGGCGCTCCATCACGGGGTGCTGCCGCCGACGCTGCACTGCGAGGACCCGCATCCGGCGCTGGAGGCGACCAGGTTCACCCCGCTGGCGCGGTCCGCGCCCTGGGAGAGCCCCGCCACGGGCGCGCCGAGGCGGGCGGGTGTCAACGCCTTCGGTTTCGGCGGCATCAACGCGCATGTCGTGCTGGAACAGGCGATGTCGAGCCCTGCGAGGTCGGTCCCGGCCAAGTCGGACCCGGTGAGGTCGGTCCCGGTCAAGTCGGTCCCGGCCGCCGGGCGTACGGCGCGGGCGACGGCGACCGTCGTCGAACCGGAGCAGGTGCTGCGGCTCGCGGCCCCCGATCGGGCGACGCTCGCCGCGCTGTTGGACGCCGACGACTCGACGGTGCTGGCCGCCGGTCTCGACGAACGCGCGCCCGCCACCGGTCCCGTCAGGCTGGGCATCGTCGACCCGACGGCGCGCAGGATGAAGCTGGCCAGGAAGGCGGTCACCAAGGGCGCCGCCTGGCGCGGGCGCAGCGACGTGTGGTTCAGCCCGCGTCCGCTGCTCGGTCCCGGCGGCGGTACGACCGCGTTCGTGTTCCCCGGGCTCGAAGCCGAGTTCGAGGCCCAGGTCGACTCGCTGGCCGAGCGGTTCGGGCTGACGTGGGCGCCGGGCCACGACGCGAAGGTCGGTGATGTGGGCCGGCACGGCGCGGCGGTCTTCCAGCTCGGGAGGCTCCTCGACACGGCGCTGCGCAGGCTGTCCGTGGTGCCGGACGCGGTGGCGGGACACAGTGTCGGCGAGTGGACGGCCATGGCCTGCGGTGGGATTCACGCGGCCGACGAGGTCGACACCTTCCTCGCGGGCTTCGACCCGGACGCGCTGCGCGTACCGGGTGCGGCCTTCGCCGTGCTGGGGATGCCCGCCGACCAGGTGCTCGCCGAGCTGGCGGGCCGGAGCGACGTCGTGCTGTCGCACGACAACGCGCCGAACCAGTCGATGATCTGCGGTCCTGAGGAGGCGGTCGGCGAACTGGTCCACCGGTTCCGGACGCGGGGCGTGATCGGGCAGGTGCTGCCGTTCCGCTCCGGCTTCCACACCCCGATGCTGGCCCCGTATCTCGATCCGATCAGGCGGGCCGCCGAGACATACACACTGCACCCGCAGTCCACACCGGTCTGGTCGGCGACGACCGCTGGGCGCTATCCCCAGGACCCTGCGGCGGTACGGGAGTTGTTCGTCCGTCATCTGCTCGAACCCGTGCGGTTCCGGCAGTTGATCACCACGATGCACGAGGCGGGGCACCGCGCGTTCGTCCAGCTGGGCGCCGGTCAGCTCGGCTCGCTGATCGACGACACCCTGGCGGGCAAGGACCGGCTGGTCGTCTCGGCGCACTCCTCGGCGCGGGACAGTCTGGCGCAGTTGCGCCGGGTCGTGACCGCGCTGTGGGTGGAGGGCGCGGCGTCGGACGCCGGTCCGCTACTCGGGTCCGCGCCGGTCACGGCCGCCGCCACAGGAACGCGTGGGAGAGCAGGGCGCGCCAGGTCCGGCGTACGGCTCGATCTCGGCGGGGCGCTGGTGTCCCTGCCCGAGCAGGCCAAGAAGCTCCTCGCCGACAGCATCGGCCATCCGCCGGCCGTCCGTCCCCTCGGCGACGGCAACGCCCTGGACCGGCTGGACGCGCTCGGCCGGACCGGTGCCGGGTTCCCGATCGCCGCCGAACTGTCGGCGCTGATCAACGACACGGCGGCTGTCGCGGACGAGCTGATCGCGGCGCGGGCCACGACACGGGCCACGACGCACCGGGCGACCGCGCCGGTTCCGGCCACGACGGTTCCGGCCACGACGGTTCCGGCCACGACGACGGCACCCCCGCCGCCGGAGCCCGCCGGCCCCGCCGCGCTGCGCGTGGACGTCGCCGAGATGCCGTACCTCCTCGACCACTGCTTCTTCCGGCAGCGCCCCGGCTGGCCCGACGAGGGCGACCGCTGGCCGATCGTCCCCGCCACCACCGTCATCGGCCATCTCATGGAGATCGCCGAACGCGTCGTCCCCGGAACCCGGGCGATCGCGGTCCACGACGTGCGCCTGCTGAAGTGGATCGAGGCGATGCCCGCCGTCGATGTGCCCGTGGAGGTACGGCAGTTGGCGGCCGACCGGGTCGAGGTGAGCCTCACCGGCTACTCGCGCGCCGTGGTCGAACTCGCCACCGCCCACCCCGCGCCGCCCCCGGCCTGGCCGGTCGACACCACCGTCGAACGGGCCCCCGGCCTGCGGGCCGGGCAGCTCTACGACGAGCGGTGGATGTTCCACGGGCCGCGCTTCCAGGGCGTCAGCGAGCTGACGGCCATCGGCGACCGGTGGGTACGCGGGGTGCTGACCACCCCTGAGGCGCCCGGCGCCCTGCTCGACAACGTCGGTCAGCTGCTCGGCTACTGGATCATGGCGACGCTCACCGAGCGCACCACCGTGTTCCCGGTCCGTATGGAGGGCATCCGCTTCCACGGGCCGCACCCTCGGCCGGGCGAGCGGCTGACCTGTCTGATCCGGATCACCGAGGTCACCGACCTCACGCTCACGGCGGACATGCAGCTGATCGGTGAGGACGGGCTGGTCTGGGCGGAGTTCACCGGCTGGCAGGACCGGCGTTTCGACACCGACCCCAACATCCGCGCGGTGGACCGCTTCCCGGGCGAGAACACCCTGTCCACGGAGCGGCCGGGCGGCTGGGCGATCGTCCACGAGCGCTGGCCGGATCTGGCGACGCGCGAGTTGATCATGCGCAACATGCTGGGCAGCGCGGAGCGGGCCCGTTACGAAGGGCTGCCGCCGGTGCGCAGGCGCCAGTGGCTGCTGGGCAGGATCGCGGCCAAGGACGCGGTGCGCCGGCTGCTGTGGCGGGAGGGCGCGGGCGAGATCTATCCGGCCGAGATCTCCGTACGCAACGACGCGTCGGGGCGCCCGCTGGCCGAGGGGGTGCACGGGCGTGCGCCGGGCGAGCTGACGGTCTCGATCGCGCACCGCCGCGAGACGGGGGTGGCCGTCGCCGCGCGCGGGAGCTGCGGGATCGACATCGAGGAGATCACCGACCGACCGCGCACCACGGTCGAGACCTCGTGCGACACCTCCGAACTCACCCTGCTCGACGCTCTGGTGGCGCGGGCGCCGGGCAGTGGCGCCCTGTGGTTCACCCGCTTCTGGACCGCCAAGGAGGCCGTCGCGAAGGCGCGCGGCACCGGTCTGCGCGGCCGTCCGGCGGAGTTCCGCGTGGTGGCCGCCGACGAGAGGCGCGCACGTGTGGTGGCCGGGGGGCGGCTCTACGAGGTGTGCCTGGAGGAGACAGCCAATCCGCCGGGGATGCCGGAGCGGCGGTACGTCGTCGCCTGGACGACGACCGAGAACGACAACCGAACAGACCGAACAGACCAGACAGAACAGACAGACCGCACAGACCAGATAGACCTGACAGGAGATTCGGCATGACCACCGAAATCGATGCAACCGTGGCGGCGGCCGTGGAGAGCGACATCACCGCGATGCTGCGGACCATGCTTGAGGAAGACGGTCTGGACGACGCCGAGATCACCCGGGAGACCACCTTCCACGACGATCTCGAACTGGAGAGCATCGACCTGGTGACCCTGGCCGGTTCGCTGCGCGAGCACTACGGCGACCAGGTCAACCTCGCCCTGTTCATCGCCGATCTCGAACTGCACGAGATCATCGCGCTCACGGTCGGCGAGCTGGTCGACTACGTCGCCGCCTCCCTGCACACCGCCGGGCAGGTCTGAGCCGATGGCGAAGATACGCACGGGGGACATCACCACCCACGTCCAGCGGCTGCCCGCCGCGAACCCGCCGGCCGACGGCGGCGAAACGCCGGTCGTCGTGTTCGTCCACGGTCTGCTCACGGACAGCCTGGCCAGCTACTACTTCACGCTCGGCCCGGCCTTCGCGGCGGCGGGCATCGACGTGATCATGTACGACCTGCGGGGCCACGGCCGCAGTGACCGGCCTGCCACGGGATACCGGCTCGAATCGTTCGTCGGGGATCTCGTGGGCGTGCTCGACGCGCTCGGCGAGACGCGCCGGGCGCATGTCGTCGGCAACTCCTTCGGCGGCACGATCGCGACCGCGTTCGCCGCCTGGCACCCCGACCGGGTCGCCACCGTCACCATGATCGAGTCCGAGCCGCCGGTGGCCGAGTGGACCCGGCACATGGCCGACGGGCTCACGGACGCCAAGAACCAGCTCGCCCGCGAGGAGATCATCGGCTGGATCTCGGCCAACCACGGCGCGCACACCGCCCGGCTCTCCCGGGGAGCCAGCCGCATCCTGGCCACGACCACCCTGGCCGAGGACGTCCCGGCCGGCCGTGTCATCGACGACGGCCTCGACGCGCTCGACGGCTGCCCGGTGCTCGCGATCTTCGGTGACGAGTCCGGGCTGAGCGCGCAAGTGCCCGAGCTGGAGGCCAAGTTGACCTCGTGCCGCACCGTGGTCCTCGCCGAGCAGGGCCACTCGGTGCTGGTCGAGCGCACCGGGGAGACCCAGGAGCTGATCCTGCGCTGGGTGCGGGAGCACACCCTGGCCGAGGCGGTGCGGTGACACGGTTTCTGTTCGTCGTCCCCCCACTGGTCGGTCACACCAACCCGCCGGCCGCCGTCGCCGACGAACTGTCGGGGCGGGGCCACGAGGTGGCCTGGGCCGGCTACGGCGACCAGATCCGCGCGCTCGCGGGCCCCGGGGCCCGGGTGTACGAGTGCGCCATGCCGGACAACGGGCTGAGCCGGCCGCCGGGCCTCGCGGGGCCCGGCGCCTTCCAGCACCTCTGGGAGAAGTTCTTCGTCCCGCTCGGTGACCTGATGGCGCCGGGGGTCGACGCGGCGATCGACGCGTTCGGTCCCGACGCCGTGTTCACCGACCAGCACGCCGTCGCGGGCGCGCTGGTCGCCGAACGACGCGGGATCGTGCATGTCACCTCCGCGACCACGTCGGCCGAACTCGTCGACCCGCTGGCGGAGTTGCCGAAGGTGGGCGCCTGGCTGGCCGACCTGCTCGGCGGGCTGCGGGCACGGATCGGTGATCCGACCGCGCACGGCGATCCGCGTTTCTCGCCACACGGCGTGATCGCCTTCACCGGGCGCGAGTTGGTCGGTGACGCGCCGCTGCCGAGCGGGGAAGTCCATCTGGTCGGTCCCGCCGTCGCGCCGCGCGCCGGAAGTTCGGACTTTCCGTGGGACCTTCTCGACCCCGCGCGCCGCCTCGTCCTCGTCTCGCTCGGCACGGCCAACGCGGACACCGGAGGCCGCTTCCTCACCGAGGCGGTGACCGCGCTGGACGCGCTCGGCGACCGGGTGCAGGGGGTGGTGGTCGATCCCGGCCGCACCCTCGGAGCCGTACCGCCCGGAGTGATCGTGCGCCCGCATGTGCCCCAACTCGACCTGCTGGCACGGGCCGACGCCGTCGTCTGCCACGCCGGTCACAACACGGTGTGCGAGACGCTGTGGCACGGCCTGCCACTGGTGCTCGCCCCGATCCGTGACGACCAGCCCATCGTCGCGGGACAGGTGGTCGACGCGGGCGCCGGTGTGCGGGTCCGCTTCCGCCGGGTGGACGCCGCCCGGCTCGGGGCGGCGATCGAGACCGTGCTGGACGACTCCTGCGGGCACCGGGCCGCCGCCGAGTCGATCGGCCGGTCGCTACGCGCGGCGGGCGGCCGGTCCGCCGCCGCCGACCACCTCGAACGGATCGCGGCGCTTCATGCCCCCGTCCCCGCCTCCGGCTGACCCCCGGCCCATCCGCCTCACCCCGACCGCTACCACGGGAC
>NZ_JARJHW010000155.1:0-17657 GCF_040560175.1 Streptomyces panacea | reverse complement strand
GACACTCAGGCTGACTTGTGCCGCGTGGACGAGGAGGCCCCCTCGGGTCCAACGAGCGTTGCACGCGGCGTAAGTCACGCCGTCCGGCCATGACCCCGGAGCGGCACCCGGCCACCACCGCAACCACCCAGCCCGTCCGGCGCTTGAGGACAAAACCGACCACCGGGCGGCACCGGCACCGGCACCAGCACCGGCCACCGGCAACCCGCAACCCGCAACCCCTCAACCGCCAGGGGCAACAAGCCCCGACTCGTACGCGAAAATGACCGCCTGCGCCCTGTCCCGCAGCCCCAACTTCGCCAGCACCCGGCCGAGATGCGTCTTCACCGTCTGTTCCGCGAGGACCAGGTGGTGCGCGATCTCCTGGTTCGACAGGCCCCGCGCGATCAGCTCCAGGACCTCCGTCTCGCGCGGCGTCAGCCCCTTCAGCCGCAGCGACCGGTCCTTGCGCGGCGCCGGCCGCTGCTGGGCGAAGTCCGCGATCAGGCGGCGCGTCACGGACGGCGCCAGCAGCGCCTCGCCCGCCGCGACCACGCGGACCGCCGAGATCAGGTCCGCCGGCGGCGCGTCCTTGAGGAGGAACCCGGAGGCGCCCGCGCGCAGCGCCTCGTACACGTAGTCGTCCACGTCGAACGTCGTCAGCATCAGCACCTTCGGCCGGTGCACCACCCCCACCGGCGGATCCAGCAGTGCCCGCGCCGCCGCCAGGCCGTCCATCTCCGGCATCCGGACGTCCATCAGGACCACGTCGGGGTGGGTGTTACGGCTCACCTCGACGCCCTGGCGCCCGTCCGGCGCCTCGCCGACCACGTCGATGTCGGCCTGCGCCGACAGCAGCGCGGCGAACCCCGCCCGCACCATGGCCTGGTCGTCGACGATGATCACGCGGATGGTCAAGACGGGTCCTTCGCGGTCGGGTCGAGGAGGGGGGCCGGTGAAAGCGGCAGCCTCGCGGCGACCCGGAACCCGCCGTTCGCCAGCGGTCCGGTGTCCAGCGTGCCGCCGGTCAACCGTACGCGTTCGCGCATACCGATCAGCCCGTGGCCCGTGCCGGAACTCTCCAGCGGCGAGGTGCGCGCGGTCGCCGGCCCGTTGACGACCAGAACGGTCAGCCAGTGGGCGTCCCCCGTCACCGAGACGCGGGTCGGCGCCTCGGGCGCGTGCCGTACGACGTTGGACAGGGCCTCCTGGATGATGCGGTACGCGGAGAGGTCCACGGACGGCGGGACGGGCCCGAGGTCCGCCGCGAGGGACAGCTCGGCCGGGATCCCGGCCCGTACGGTGGCCTCGACGAGTTGCTGTACGCGATTCAGCCCCGGCTGCGGCGTCCGCTCGCTCGTCGAGCCGTCGCTGCGCAGCACCGCCAGCAGCCGCCGCATCTCGGTCAGCGACTCCCGCGCGGCGGCGGCGATCGTGGAGAACTCCTCGCGCGCCGCGTCGGACAGCCCGTCGATCCGGTACGGCGCCGAGTCGGCCTGCACCGTGATCACGGACATGTGGTGGGCGACGACGTCGTGCAACTCCCGTGCGATACGGGCCCGTTCCTCCAGCAGTGTGCGCTGCGCGCGTTCGACCTCGCTGATCGTCTCCTGCTCGACCAGTCTGCGCTGGGCGTCACCGCGCTCGCGCAGTGAGCCCGTGACGAGCAGGACGATGCCGCTGAGCACGAACAGCAGGAGATGGACGCCGTCGCTGTGCTCCTGCGAGATCAGTTCGAAGACCAGCCCCGTCGCTCCGGTCGCGAGCCAGACGGCGAGGAGCGTACGGCGCGGCTCGCGCAGCCCCAGGCACACCATCAGCAGGAGGTAGCCGACGACGACCGTCGGTGTCCACGGCCAGGACCGGCCGTCGAGGCCGTCCGCCGAGGTCAGGAGCAGCACCGCGCCGACGATGTCGGCGCCGAGGACGATCCACCACGCCTGGAGCGGCCGGGTCACGGCGAGCAGCAGCGGCGCGGCCTGCGCGGTGGCGAGCGCCCCGGCCCAGCCGCCGTCCAGCCCGTAGTCCTGGACGAGCACGGTCACCGTGACGGGCAGCAGCGAGACGGCGAAGCCGAAGGCGAGCACGTACGGGAGGAAGCGCTGCCAGCGCTTGGCGGCGTGGGCCAGCAGCGGTTCGGTGGAGACGGCCGGGGTGCGCAGGGCGGTGGCGAGCGAGCGCAGCGACTCGCGGGCGCGGGGCGCGGGGGGAGGTGGTTCTTCGGTACTCATGGCCGGTCCAGCGTATGCAGCGCGCGTACCGGGCGGCGTCATACCCAGGAGCCACCATCGGGCTCATACCCCGGTAGGGGGGCCCGGTCACGGCGGCCACGGGCGTCACAGCTCGGCGAGCAGCTCCGCCTTCTTCGCGCTGAACTCGTCGTCCGTCACCAGCCCCGCGTCGTGCAGCTCCCCGAGATGCCGGATCCGCTCGGCGATGTCGGCGGGGTCGGGCCGGGCCGACGCCGGTACGGGCACCGGGACGGAACCGGGCCCGGCGGACACGGCGGGGCCGGCGCCCGATGTCCGTACGGCGGCCAGCACCGCCGCCGCGAACGGCAGCGACTCGTGGACCGGCCCGTAGCCGAGGCCGAAGACCACCGTCGCCGGGTCGTGGTCGGCCTGCGCGGGCTGTCGCCGGTCGTCCCGGCGCAGCAGCCGCAGGTAGCCGTCGAAGACCTCGGGGGAGCGCCACTCGACCCCGCACAGCTCCGAGACGCCGAACCTCTGGTCGCCCGCCTTCCACTTCGCCGACGAGGCACCGGTCCAGAACCAGCGGAAGGACACCTTGGACCCGTCGAAGGACGCCTTGCCGTCGTACGCCTTGAAGTTCAGGGGGGCCGGGGGAGCGGCCACCAGGAAGCGGTCGGCAGGCTCCTTCTCGTCCAGCGGCGCGGTCCCGGCGAGGGCGGTGCGCAACTCGTCCGCGTAGTACTCCGCGAGCGTCTCGCGCTCCGCGGGCAGCACCAGCCGGTAGGGATCGCCGGAGTCCTTGAGCTGTCCCGCCGCCGCCTCCATCAACGGGTCGGCGCCCGGCCTGGGTACGGCGTGCAGCACCACTGTCCCGCGCTTGCCCGGGGAGAGCGTCACCGACGCCAACGCCTTGTGCGGTACGCGCCGTTCGCGCAGTGCCTGGAAGAGCTTTGGCGTGCGTATCCCCCGTTCGAAGCGGATGAGCACGGAGTCGCTTTCGAACTCCCAGGTGGCATGAATTCCGGCCAGCACATCACCCATGTGCCTTATCGTATGCCGCGAATGCCCACACGTCGCCACCCCGGCCCGCCGAGTTCTACGCGCGTCAGATCACTTCGTCGCCGGAGATTCCGCTCCGGCAGCCGTCACCGGCGTCCGCACAACTGGTGTTCCGGTACGAACCGACCCCGATGTCCGCGAAGTTCTCCAGGCTCTCCGTGCCCGGCTCGAAATAGCCGCCGTGACCGACCGCGCCCCGCGCGGACAGCACCCGCGCGCCGAAGCCCGGCGTCACCGGATCGGCGCCGTGGCCGAGCCCGCCGACCTTCAGATAGGGCAGGATCTGGACCCAGTCGTCCTGGTCGCGCATCGCCCAGACGCGGGCGTGGGTGTGCAGCTGTCCCGCCGACCCGACCCGCATGCCGGGGCTGCCCGCGACCGCCACGTCCGTGACGCGGGCGGGCAGTTGGCGCGCGGCGACGCCGCACACCACGGAGCCGTAGCTGTGGCAGATCAGCGAGACCCGCGAGTCGCCGGGCAGCGCGGAGGTGAGCGCGTTGAGCCGTGCGGCGCCGTCCGAGGCCAGCCTGCCGGTCAGCGCGTCCATGCCGATACCGGAGGGCGCGGTGTAGTCGGCCCAGGCGATGACGGCGGTACGGGCACGGGGCGCGGCGGCCCGCTCCGCGGCGTACAGCGACTTGGCCATGCCGACCGGCGCGGTGTAGTGGCGTTCGGTCCGCTCGAACGTCAGCAGGTTCGTGTCGACGCCCGGCACGACCACCGAGACGCGGCGGGCGCTGCCGAGATCGCCGAAGACCTCGGCGGCGCGGCCGTTGCCGGTCGGGTCGAAGGCGAGGATGCTGCGTCCGGCGCCCGCCAACGACTGGAAGCGGTGCATCCGCCGGGTCGTCTGGTGACGGCCGTCGGCGGACAGTCTGGCGTCCCGCATCCGTTGGCGTTCGACGTCACGTGCCTGGAGCGCGGCCAGCCGGTTGGCCCGGTAGCGCAGCGTCAGGGGCGCGCCGTTGAGATTGCCCACCACGAGGGGGTGGCGGTCGGCGAGCCGGACCCGTTGCGCGGCGCTGAGCGAGGCGAAGAACGCGGCCAGCCGTCCCGGCGACGCCGCGGGATCCGGCAGACGGCGGGCCCCGACGCGGTCCTTCTCCCAGGCCGAGAGCGCTCTTTCGCGCACCGTGCCCCGCTCACCGTGCTGCTGGAGCGCGGTCCAGCCACCACTCGCCAGCATCACGAAGACCACAGCGAGTGCCAGCAGGGTGCGCCACGCGGTGAGGGACGGGGAGGAGTCGAAGGAAGTCACTGCCGGACACAGTAGGAGACGTACGGAGACACTCGATGCGAGCGTGAGCCAGATCACTCCCTATGGAGGGGCGAACTGGCGTTTGTTCACGCTCCGTCGGGGTAGCGCGCACGCTTCGGAGCGTCCATGTGGCGTGCGTAACAGGGCGTTAGGTGTGAATCGGCCTCGCGTGAGGGTGCGCCGAGCCCCGACGGTGACTCCGGGTGAGTGGCGTTACCAGTGACCATAACCGGCCAAATCGCCCGACCGGCCTCGGTTGTCGACGGCGCGCTCGTGGGCTACTGGGAGGACGCCGGCATCCCGATGCCGCTGGACCGGTCCCTGGAACAGGCGGCCGAGATCGGTGTCGCCCCGCCCGAACCGCCCGAGGCGCCCGGCGTGGCGCCGGACGTCTTCGACGGGATCACCGGAGTCATGCGGGACACCTTCGTGTCCGGGATGAGCCCGGCGTCCGACGCGCCGCCGGGCGGCGTCGGCGTCAACACGGCGCGATTCAGCGCGACGGCCCCGCCCTGACATCCCGGCGGGGCCGTCGCCTGTTCGGGTGGAGTCAGGCAAGATCCTCTTCCCGTGGAGCGGGCCGCCGGGCCAGAGTGCGGACAACTGATCAGCACCACACGGGGGTTCACCATCATGCGTACAGCCACGCGCACAGCCATGCGTTCGAATACGCGTACGACGACGCCTGTCACCCTGCTCGCGGCGGCCACCCTGGCCGCCGCCACGGCCCTGCTGCCGGCCGCGACACCCACCGCCGCGGCCGTCGCCGCCCCGCGCGGCACCTGCGGACCCGGCGAACTCTGTCTGTGGGGGAAACCGGATTTCCGGGGAGCCCGGCAGACGCACGAACTGTTCCGCACCGAGATCCAGAACTGCGTCCCACTGCCGCCCGGCACCGACGCCCAGTCCCTGGTCAACCGCATCGGACGGCCCGTGACCACGTACCAGTCGCACGAGTGCGAGGAGACGGGCGAGTTCGAGACCTACCCCGGCGACGGCACCTGGGTTCCCCAGTCGCCCTACCGCGTACGGGCCTTCAAGGTCTGGGAGCGCTGAGCGGGGGTACCCGAGGTTTCAGACAGCCCACATCCACCGACACAGGGAGTGATGATGACGGGCTTCGGAAACACCAGGACACGCAAGCACCCTCGTTCACGCGGCCGGATGGGGTCGCGGAACGGGACGGACCGCGTGACCATCGGAATAGTCGGTCTGGTCTTCGCCGTCGCGGGCCTGTTCGTACTGTCGGTCGTCCTCGGCCCGCTGGCCATCGTGCTCGGCTGGCTGGGCATGGGCCGGCGGTGGAGCACCGCGTACGTTCCGGCGGTGATCGCCTTCGTGCTCGGTATCGTCGACACCGTACTGGCGCTCATGTGGCTGGTCTGACCGGCCACTTCGGTACCCACCACAGGAACGGACAGCGCGATCGGACCGGTGTGCGGCCGGCTGTCGTACCGTCGCCCTCCCGTGCTCGACCCGGGCAGGGCGGCCCCCGACAGCCGGCCCACCTCCGCGCGCGGCCCCCGCATCTCCTCGGTCAGCGGCTCGATCGCGGCCGTCGGCCGCGAACTCCCTCCACGGCCGGAAAGAGCGGGGAACGTGACGACCGGCCGGGACCGTCCCCCCACCGCTTTCCACGAGCGGTGGCCGGCCCCGTACCCACGGGACCGGCCACCGGCCGCGTACTGCTCACCACTCGCTACGCGTCGCCGCCCGCGGCGCCCGGGTCCGCCGCCGTCACGTCCAGCAGCTGGTAGCGGTCCACCGCCTGCTTCAGCACCGAGCGGTCCACCTTGCCCTCCCGGGCCAGCTCCGTGAGCACCCCGAGAGCGATCGACTCCGCGTCGATGTGGAAGAACCGGCGGGCCGCGCCACGCGTGTCCGCGAAGCCGAAACCGTCCGCGCCCAGCGACTGGTACGTCCCCGGCACCCAGCGCGAGATCTGGTCGGGCACCGCGCGCATCCAGTCCGAGACCGCGACGAACGGGCCCTCGGCGTCGGAGAGTTTGCTCGTCACGTACGGAACGCGCTGCTCCTCCTCCGGGTGGAGCAGGTTGTGCCGCTCCACGTCGACGGCGTCACGGCGCAGCTCGTTCCACGACGTCGCCGACCAGACGTCCGCGCGCACGTCCCACTGCTCGGCGAGGATCCGCTGCGCCTCGACGGCCCACGGCACGGCCACACCGGACGCCAGGATCTGCGCCGGGATCGAGCCCCGCTCGCCCCGCTTGAAGCGGTAGATGCCCTTGAGGATGCCCTCGGCGTCCACGTTCTCGGGCTCGGCCGGGTGCTGGATCGGCTCGTTGTAGACCGTGAGGTAGTAGAAGACGTTCGGGTCCTCGCCCGGGTGCGGCTGCCCGTACATCCGGCGCAGCCCGTCCTCCATGATGTGCGCGATCTCGTAGCCGAACGCCGGGTCGTAGCTGACACAGCCCGGGTTCGTCGAGGCGAGCAACTGCGAGTGCCCGTCCGCGTGCTGGAGACCCTCACCGGTCAGAGTCGTACGACCGGCGGTCGCGCCCAGCACGAAACCGCGCGCCAACTGGTCAGCCATCTGCCAGAACTGGTCGCCGGTCCGCTGGAAACCGAACATCGAGTAGAAGACGTACACCGGGATCAGCGGCTCGCCGTGCGTCGCGTACGCCGAACCCGCGGCGATCAGCGACGCCGTGCAGCCCGCCTCCGAGATGCCGTCGTGCAGCATCTGGCCGGTCGGCGACTCCTTGTAGGCGAGGAGCAGTTCACGGTCGACCGACTCGTACTGCTGGCCAAGCGGGTTGTAGATCTTCGCGCTCGGGAAGAACGCGTCCATGCCGAACGTGCGGTACTCGTCCGGCGCGATCAGCACGAAACGCTTGCCGATCTCCTTGTCCCGCATGAGGTCCTTCAGCACCCGCACGAACGCCATGGTCGTGGCGATCGACTGCTGACCCGACCCCTTCTTCGCGGCCGCGTACGTCTTGTCGCCGGGCAGCGCCAGGGCCTTCGACCGCACGACGCGGGTCGGCACATAACCGTCCAGGCTCTTGCGGCGGTCGTGCATGTACTGGATCTCTTCCGAGTCCTTGCCCGGGTGGTAATACGGCGGCTGCCCGTCCTCCAGCTGCTTGTCCGTGATCGGCAGGTGCAGCCGGTCACGGAAGCCCTTCAGGTCGGCGACCGTCAGCTTCTTCATCTGGTGCGTCGCGTTGCGGCCCTCGAAGTTCGGACCCAGCGTCCAGCCCTTCACGGTCTGCGCGAGGATCACCGTCGGCTGGCCCTTGTGCGCCTTCGCCGCCGCGTACGCCGCGTACACCTTCTTGTGGTCGTGGCCGCCGCGCCCCAGATGCAGGATCTGCTCGTCCGTCATGCCGTCGACCATGGCGCGCAGCCGCTGGTCGTCACCGAAGAAGTGCTCGCGGATGTACGCGCCGGTCTCCGTCGCGTACGTCTGGAACTGCCCGTCCGGCGTGGTGTTCAGCCGGTTCACCAGCACACCGTCGCGGTCCTGCGCCAGCAGCGGGTCCCAGGAGCGGTCCCAGACCAGCTTGATGACATTCCAGCCGGCCCCGCGGAACTGCGACTCCAGCTCCTGGATGATCTTGCCGTTGCCGCGCACCGGGCCGTCGAGCCGCTGCAGATTGCAGTTGACGACGAAGGTGAGATTGTCCAGACCCTCACGGGCCGCGATCGACAGCTGGCCCAGCGACTCCGGCTCGTCCATCTCGCCGTCGCCCAGATACGCCCACACATGCGACCGGGAGGTGTCGGCGATGCCGCGCGCCTCCATGTAGCGGTTCATCCGCGCCTGGTAGATCGCACCGAGGGGGCCGAGGCCCATCGAGACGGTCGGGAACTCCCAGAAGTCCGGCATCAGCCGCGGATGCGGATAGCTGGACAGCCCGTCCGGGGCCTTCGACTTCTCCTGGCGGAAGGCGTCGAGCCGCGCCTCGCTGAGCCGGTCCAGCAGGAAGGCGCGGGCGTAGATGCCCGGGGACGCGTGCCCCTGGAAGAAGATCTGGTCGCCGCCGTCACCGGCGTCCTTGCCCCGGAAGAAGTGGTTGAAGCCCACGTCGTACAGGGAGGCGGAGGACGCGAAGGTGGCGATATGACCGCCGACGCCGATCCCGGGGCGCTGCGCGCGGGAGACCATCACCGCGGCGTTCCAGCGGGTCGCGTTGAGGACCTTCCGCTCGATCTCCTCGTTGCCGGGGAAGAACGGCTCGTCCTTGGTGGCGATCGTGTTGACGTAGTCGGTGCTGCGCATCTCGGGCACGGCCACGCGCTTCTCGCGTGCGCGCTCGATCAGACGGAGCATGAGATAGCGGGCGCGCTCACGCCCCCGTTCGTCGACGGCGGCATCGAGCGAGTCGAGCCACTCCTGGGTCTCCTCGGGATCAAAGTCCGGGACCTGGCTGGGAAGGCCGCCAATGATGATCGGGTTGCGATCGGATCCGGAAGCCACACTTTTCCTTCGCTGTTCGGGTCGTGTCGCGCCTCGCGTCCGGGCCGGTCCCGGTCGTCCGACCGGTCACGTCATCCATGCGGGGCACGCCTGTGGGTCCTGCGGGTACATCTGCTGTGGGTGCGTCTGCTGTCGGTGGAGCTTGCCTCTGTGCCGCCAGGGAACAGGCGCGGGAAGCGGGCCGTACGGCGTATCCATCGTGTACCGCGGCGACGGAAACGTCACCTCTACCGAGGGGTAACCCTCACACTGCGACGAATTCCGCGCGATCACGTCGCCCGCTTGGTCGTCCGCCGTGTTCCGGGTCCGGCCAAATCGCAATCTTACGCCCAAGGCGACTATGCGTTTCGTTCGGCCGTTCGGACCCGATTGGCGTACCGAAGCCGCGTAGAATGACAAACGGGTAGGAAACTCCTGGCGGCCGTCACCACCCGTGTTATCGGGGTGTCAGGAGATGCGATGAAGCAGCCCGGAACGTACCCGTTTCGGCGGTCTCGGCCGTCGGGTACTTGCGCGATCCGCCCGGCCCGTGTGGACTACGGCCAGCACCCCGCGTACGCGCGTGGCTGAAGCATTTTCCGAAACATGATCAGGAGGCAATCCGTGAGCGCGACCGCGGACCACGCGGAGGAACGAACCAACACTGCCGCGAGGCTTGGGTTCGAACCCGGACAGGTGGTCCAGGAGATCGGCTACGACGACGACGTCGAGCAGGAGCTCCGTGAGTCCATCGAGGCCGTCATCGGCCAGGAGCTCGTCGACGAGGACTACGAGGACGTGGCCGACGCCGTCGTTCTGTGGTTCCGCGACGACGACGGCGACCTGACGGACGCGCTGGTGGACGCCATCGGCCTCATCGAGGAGGGCGGAGCGGTCTGGCTGCTGACGCCCAAGACAGGCCGTGACAACTACGTCGAGCCCAGCGACATCAACGAGGCCGCCCAGACCGCCGGCCTGGCGCAGACCAAGAGCATCAACGCCGGCAAGGACTGGACGGGCAGCCGGCTGGTCACGCCCAAGGCGGCGGCGAAGTCCAAGCGCTGAGAACCGGCGCCGCATCCGAGCGCGAAAGCCGAAGCGGCAGCCTGGCAGACATGCCTCGCAAGCCTCGCACGCACTGACGGCCCCCGTCGGCATCCGCCGCCGGGGGCCCTTGCGTAGGGTGGTGCGGACCGGAGAGGACGAGGGGGCGTGCGGCACATGACGGGAACGGGACGGACGGGGATCGAGGCCGGCGGCGTGGCGCCGGACTTCACCCTGAAGGACAACCACGGGCGGACGGTACGGCTCTCCGACTTCCGGGGCGGCGCGACCGTTCCCGACGGCGACGCCAGTGGTGGGGAGGGCGGGGACGGCGGCAGGAACGTGGTGCTGCTCTTCTACCCGTTCGCCTTCACCGGCGTCTGCACCGGCGAGCTCCACGCGCTCCGCGACGAACTTCCCACCTTCGTCAACGACGACACCCAGCTGCTCGCCGTCTCCACCGACTCCATCCACACCCTGCGGATCTTCGCCGAGCAGGAGGGCCTGGAGTACCCGCTGCTCTCTGACTTCTGGCCGCACGGGCAGACCTCACGGGCCTACGGGATCTTCGACGAGGACAAGGGCTGCGCGCTGCGCGGCACCTTCATCATCGACAAGGCGGGCATCGTGCGCTGGTCGGTCGTCAACGCCCTGCCGGACGCGCGTGACCTCGACGACTACGTCAAGGCCCTCGCTGCTCTGTGACGACAACTCGCCACTCGTGGGCGCGGTCTCACGGGAAAACCCTTGTGGGAGCGGGGTTGTCCCCCGTAAACCGTACAAGGGGCGGGAACCGGTCACTAGGATCCAGTCGTTGATCCGATGCCAATTGCACCAGGGGGCGTGCGACGCACGGCGACGGCCGCCGAAGTGGCCGGGGCCGGGGCCGCCCGCTCCTGTGACACTCATCAAGGGAGGACTCGTGGGAGTCAGCCTCAGCAAGGGCGGAAACGTCTCGCTGACCAAGGCCGCGCCCAACCTGACCGCGGTCACCGTGGGTCTGGGCTGGGACGTCCGCACGACCACCGGTAACGATTTCGACCTCGACGCCAGCGCCCTGCTGACGAATTCCGAGGGCAAGGTCACCGGCGACGGAAACTTCGTCTTCTTCAACAATCTCAAGAGCCCCGACGGCTCGGTCGAGCACACCGGCGACAACACCACCGGTGAGGGCGAGGGCGACGACGAGGCGATCAAGGTCAACCTCGCCGGCGTCCCCGCGGACATCGACAAGATCGTGTTCCCGGTCTCGATCTACGAGGCGGAGAACCGCCAGCAGTCCTTCGGCCAGGTGCGCAACGCGTTCATCCGCGTCGTCAACCAGGCGGACAACAACGAACTGGCGCGGTACGACCTGACGGAGGACGCGTCGACCGAGACCGCGATGGTCTTCGGAGAGCTTTACCGAAATGGCGCCGAGTGGAAGTTCCGCGCCATCGGACAGGGGTATGCCTCTGGCCTGCGTGGCATCGCGCAGGACTTCGGCGTCAACGTCTGAGCCGCTGGTCCGTCCGTCCGGCGCCGCACATTCGAGCACCTCCGAATGCGGCGCCGGACGCGCTTCACCGTGCGGGTTCAGGCCCGTACACGCACCACGTACGAGCACCAGGTACCGGCACGACACGCTCCACGTACCGGCACGACACGTTCCACGTACCGGCACGAGACGCACGAACGCACCACGAGTACGGCGTCAGGCGCGCCGTGCCCGGCTTCACGTCATTCCGGGGAGGACTCATCATGGGCGTCACACTCGCCAAGGGGGGCAATGTCTCCCTCTCCAAAGCCGCACCGAACCTCACTCAGGTGTTGATCGGTCTCGGCTGGGACGCGCGCTCCACCACCGGAGCGCCGTTCGACCTCGACGCCAGCGCACTGCTCTGCCAGTCTGGGCGCGTGCTCGGCGACGAGTGGTTCATCTTCTACAACAACCTCACCAGCCCCGACGGCTCCGTCGAACACACGGGCGACAATCTGACCGGTGAGGGCGACGGCGACGACGAGTCCCTGCTGGTCAACCTCCCCGCCGTCCCCGCGAATGTCGACAAGATCATCTTCCCGGTGTCGATCCATGACGCCGACGCCCGCGGCCAGACCTTCGGCCAGGTCAGCAACGCGTTCATCCGCGTCGTCAACCAGGCGGACGGCCAGGAACTCGCCCGCTACGACCTGACGGAGGACGCCTCGACGGAGACCGCGATGATCTTCGGCGAGCTCTACCGCTACGGGGGCGAATGGAAGTTCCGAGCCGTGGGACAGGGGTACGCGTCGGGTCTGCGGGGCATCGCTCTAGACTTCGGGGTCAACGTTTCGTAAAGCAGTGCTCAGCGCGGGGGAAAACCCGTTAACACCAGATGGGGTAGCCAGTGATCCTGAAAACCTTCGGCTGGTCGTTCGCCATCACGGCGGCCGGCCTTGCCTTCGCGGCCTGGCAGTGGGGGTGGGAGGCGTTCGGGATCGTACTGATCCTGTCGATCCTTGAGATCTCGCTGTCGTTCGACAACGCCGTTGTCAATGCCGGGATCTTGAAGAAGATGAATGCCTTCTGGCAGAAGATCTTCCTCACCATCGGCATCCTGATCGCCGTGTTCGGAATGCGGCTGGTGTTTCCCGTCGCCATCGTGGCCATCAGCGCCAAGGTCGGTCCCATCGAGGCCGTCCAGTTGGCGTTGGACAAGCCCGAACAGTACGAGGCACTGGTCACCGACGCGCACCCGGCCATCGCCGCCTTCGGTGGCATGTTCCTGTTGATGATCTTCCTGGACTTCATTCTCGAAGACCGTGACATCAAGTGGCTCGCCTGGCTGGAGCGCCCGCTGGCCAAGCTCGGCAAGGTCGACATGCTGTCGGTCTGCGTCGCGCTCGTCATCCTGCTCATCACGGCCATGACGTTCGCCACCAACGCGCACACCAGTACCGGTTACGAGGACAAGTCGGCCACCGTACTGCTCTCCGGTGTCGCGGGTCTGGTCACCTATCTCGTCGTCAACGGGCTCTCCAGCTTCTTCGAGAACAAACTCGAAGAGGAAGAGGAACGGGAACACGAGGAGGAGGAGAAGGCCAAGGCCGAAGGCAAGCAGGTCTCGGCCGTCGGCCTCGCCGGCAAGGCCGCGTTCTTCCTCTTCCTCTACCTCGAAGTCCTGGACGCCTCCTTCTCCTTCGACGGAGTCATCGGCGCCTTCGCCATCACGAACCACATCTTCTGGATGGCGCTCGGCCTCGGTATCGGCGCGATGTACGTCAGGTCGCTCACCGTCTACCTCGTCCGCCAGGGCACTCTCGACGACTACGTCTACCTCGAGCACGGCGCGCACTACGCGATCGGCGCGCTCGCCGCGATCCTGCTCATCACGATCGAGCACGAGATCCACGAGATCATCACCGGTCTCGTCGGCATCGTGCTGATCGCCGCATCCTTCTGGTCATCTGTGGTCCGCAACAAGCGAGTTGCGGCTGAAGGTGGCGAGGATTCGCAGGACAAGACAACAGTCCATGTCTGAGTCCGCCTCCTGGGTGTGACCAGGAGGGGATAGCGGGAACGCTCTGAAGCGGGGCGGCCTGAGGCGGAAGCCTTCCGGCCGCCCCGCTGTTCACGTTCTGTACGGCTTCGACGTGGCGCTCGTGCGGTGCCGTACGGAGTCCTGCCGGGCGTCCGACGAGTAGGAAATGATGGGGGTGGGGTGGGGATGGCTTTCTGGGACAACCTATGGCGAAGCAAAGCCTCGCAATTCGATTCGGGAAACTCCTCGACGAACTCGATCGAGCTGACCAAGCGCAATCCGTCCGTCTCGCTGACCAAGCAGGGGGCGGCCACCGGGAACCTACGGGTCAACCTGTCGTGGCGGATGCGCACGTCGGACATCGAGGGACGGTCGAGGCAGGGCGGTGGCCTGCTGCGGCACCCGTTCAAGCTGTTCAAGCCCGAAGTGGTCCAGGCGCACACCCTGGGTGTGGTCAACGTCGACCTCGACATCGGCTGCATGTACGAACTGGTCGACGGCAGCAAGGGTGTTGTACAGCCACTGGGCGGATTCTTCGGCAGTCTGAACGAGCCGCCGTACATCAAACTCAGTGGCGACGACCGCTTCGGCGCCCCGTCCGGCGAGACGATATTCATCAACCTCGACCACCGGGAAGAGATCAAACGGCTGCTGGTCTTCGTCTACATCTACGACCGCACCCCGGCCTTCGACCGGACCCACGCCAACGTCACGCTCTACCCGAGCAACGGCCCGCGCGTCGAGATCGAACTGGACGAGCGGGCGCCGCAGGCCCGGTCCTGCGCGGTGTTCTCGCTGGAGACCGTCAAGGGCGATCTGGTGGTGCGGCGCGAGGTGAAATTCGTGTACGGCTTCCAGGCGGAGCTGGACCGGCTGTACGGGTGGGGCCTGCAGTGGGGGCGGGGCTACAAGACGAAGACCTGAGCGGCCGGCGTGTGGACTGTGTGCCGGCCGCGGGGGCGCCCGCGGTGCCACCCGGGGTGGTGCGGGCCGCGGCGGGCGGCTACGGCCGTACGAACTGCGGTCCCATCGGCGGCAGCCGGAAATTCGGGTCCGGCGCGGGAGCCGCCGCCGCGGCCGGCTGCGGATAGCCGTACGCGGGAGCCACCTGCGGCACCGGCGGTGCCGACGGCGGCTGCGGACCCGGCGCGGGGGCGTGCGGATAGCCGTAGGCGGGCTGCGCCGACGCGGGCTGCGGATAGCCGTAGGCCGGCTGGGCGGCCGCGGGCTGCGGATAGCCGTAGCCGGACTGCCCCTGCGGCTGGTCCGGGAAGTGCGGCTGCCGCGCGGGCGGCATGGGCGCCGCCTGCGGCCCGCCGCGCACCGCGACGTGCTGTGCGGGCCCGCTGGGGATCAGGGCGGTCACGCCCTCCGAGCCGTCCGCTCCTGGCGCCGACCCGTCGGCACCTTCCGTTTCGTCGACCGAGATGCCGAAGGCCGTCGCCAGCCCGATCAGCCCGGTCGGATAGCCCTGGCCCACGGCCCGGAACTTCCAGTGGTCACCGCGCCGGTAGAGCTCGCCGCAGATGATCGCGGTCTCCTCGCCGGTCTCCGGGCGCACATCGAAGACGGCCAGCGGGTCGCCGTCGGCCTGGGCCGCGTCGTACAGCAGCACCCGCAGGTCGTGGACGTGCTGAAAACTCGCCCCGTCCGACGACGCCGCGAGCACCACCTGGTCGACGCTCGGGTCGAGTGCGGCCAGATCGGCCTCGACGGTGTCGGTGAAACCTTCGGGCACCTGCTTCTTCGGCAGCCGCCTGACCAGGCCCGACGGGTGACGGGGCTGGTTGTAGAAGACGAAGTCCTCGTCGGAGCGCACGCGCCCCTCGGGACCCAGTAGAAGCGCCGACGCGTCCACGTCGGGGACCCCCGCCCCCGGGGTCCAGCGCAGCACGGCCCTTACGGCCATGGCGTCGAGGGGGACGTTCGAGCCCTTCACCATCGCGTGCGTCATGGCGTTCATCCTGCCTTCCCGCAGGCCGCGCGGACAACGTGGGGGCATGGTGGAAGGAGGCCGAGCGGCGGTGAGAGAGGGGCGAGAAGTGGACGAGTTACCTGAAATTCATGCAGGTGTGGAACTCTTGTCCTACGCCCATACGTACTATTACCGGCCACATGTCAACGCGACCACCGTGGCAGTACGGGGGATGTAAATGCGTCACTTCGGGCATATTCCGCCCACTGCTCGGCAAGCGTTGTTCCATCGGGAGCCCGGTGAGTTCACCTCGGCCTCCCCGGCCCGCATGCTGTCGGCAGCCCTCGGGGCCACCCTCTACAGCCCCGCCACCAGACCGCGGCTCGCGGAGGACGTGGTCAAGCTGGCCGGTCGGGGCGTCGTGTCGATGGTGCTCTGCCTGGAGGACTCCATCGACGACTCCGAGGTCGAGTGGGCCGAGGAGAACCTGGTCCGGCAGTTCGCCGACCTCGACCGGCGGGGCGCGGAGCTGCCGCTGCTGTTCGTCCGGGTCCGTGAACCGGGCCAGATACCCGACCTCGTACGCAGGCTCGGCCCCGCCGCCCACATCTTGTCCGGATTCGTACTGCCGAAGTTCACCGAGGAGCGTGGAGTTCCCTTCCTTGAGGCACTGATTTCGGCCGAACATGAGAGCGGGCAGCGACTCTTCGCCATGCCCGTACTCGAATCGCCCGAGCTGCTGCATCTGGAGACACGGGTCGAGACGCTCACCGGCATCGCCCGCACCGTCGACAAGTACCGCGAGCGGGTGCTGGCGCTGCGGCTCGGCGTCACCGACTTCTGCTCCGCGTACGGGCTCCGCCGCTCACCCGACATGACCGCGTACGACGTACGCATCGTCTCCGCCGTCATCGCCGACGTGGTGAACGTCCTCGGCCGCTCCGACGGCACCGGCTTCACGATCACCGGCCCCGTGTGGGAGTACTTCCGACTCCACGAGCGGATGTTCAAACCGCAGCTGCGCCGCAGCCCCTTCCTCGAAGGGCGGGCCGAGGAACTGCGCACCGCCCTCATCGAGCACGACCTCGACGGACTGCTCCGCGAGATCCAGCTCGACCAGACCAACGGACTCGTCGGCAAGACCTGCATCCACCCCTCGCACGTCATGCCCGTGCACGCGCTGTCGGTGGTCAGCCACGAGGAGTTCAGCGACGCCCAGGACATCCTGCGGCCGGACCGGGGCGGGGGAGGCGTGCTTCGCTCGTCGTACACGAACAAGATGAACGAGGTGAAGCCCCACCGCGCCTGGGCCGAGCGCACCATGCAGCGCGCCGAGGTCTTCGGTGTCGCCAAGGAGGATGTCGGCTTCGTGGAGCTGCTGGCCGCCGGGCTGGTGGAGTGAGCGGGACGGGCGCCGCGGGACGCGGCCCGTACGGCGAAAGCGACAGCGGCAACGGCGGCATCAGCGGCATCAGTGGCAACGGCGGCAACGAGAACGTCGACGAGACGGCAGAGGAGAGCGGCAACGTGGTGTGGTCGGGGTCATGGGTCGCGGAACGGCTGGGCATAGAGCTCGTCGGCGGGGACGAACTGCGCGAGCTGCTGGGCCTGGCCCTGCGCCGCAACCCCAAGCGCGCCCACCTCCTCGTCTCGAACGTCCTCGGTAAACACGTCCCCCAGCGGCCCTCCGTCGTGCACGGCGCGGGCGTGGCCCTCGGCGAGCGCGTACGGGACCTGCTGGGCGACGCCGTCGGACAGACCGTGGTCCTCGGTTACGCGGAGACCGCGACCGGCCTCGGCCACTCGGTGGCCGACGGCGTGGTGGGCGCCCCGTACCTGCACTCCACCCGCCGTCCGGTGGCCGGTGTCGCCGCGGCGGGCGGCTTCGAGGAGTCCCACTCCCACGCCACCTCGCATCTGCTGCTCCCGGAGGACCCGCGGCTGCTGGCGGGCGACGGTCCACTGGTCCTCGTGGACGACGAGTTCTCCACGGGGAACACGGTGCTCAACACGATTCGCGCTCTGCACGCCCGCTACCCGCGCCGGTGGTACGTGATCGTGGCCCTCGTCGACATGCGCTCGGCCGCCGACCGGGGCCGGCTCGCGGAATTCGCCCAGGAGATCGGCGCCCGCGTCGACCTGGTGGCCATGGCCTCGGGCACGGTCGCACTCCCGCAGGACGTGCTGGCCCGAGGCCAGGCACTGGTCGCGGAGTACGAGGACGCCTCGGGACTGTGGACCGAGACCCTGAGCGGCTCCGAGACTGGGGCGGAGACGGGACTCGGCG
>NZ_JARJHW010000154.1:0-17777 GCF_040560175.1 Streptomyces panacea | reverse complement strand
CGGCCGGGGATGACGCGGCCGAACCCGCCGACGCCAGATGCAGCCGGGTGAAGGCCAGTGCCTCCGCCAGGTCGGCCTCGCGTTCGGCCGAGGACATCGCGCGCCGGGTGTTGACCTCGATGACGACGTGTCCGTCGAAGGAACTCCCCGCCAGCCGTTCGAGCAGTTCGGCGCAGGGCTGGTTGCCACGCCCCGGCACCAGGTGCTCGTCCTTGGCCGAGCCGTTGCCGTCGGCCAGATGGATGTGACCCAGCCGGTCGCCCATGCGCTCGACCATGGACATCGCGTCGGCGCGGGCGGTGGCGGTGTGCGACAGGTCGACGGTGAAGTGACGGTAGTCGTCCTTCGTCACGTCCCAGTCGGGGGCGTACGCGAGCACCTCACGGTCCCGGTAGCGCCACGGGTACATGTTCTCGACGGCGAAGCGCACGTCCGTCTCGTCGGCCATCCGCCAGATGCCGGTGACGAAGTCGCGCGCGTACTGACGCTGCCAGCGGAACGGCGGGTGTACGACGACGGTGGAGGCGCCCAGCCGCTCGGCGGCCGACCGTGCCCGCTGGAGCTTGGTCCAGGGATCCGTCGACCAGACGCGCTGCGTGATCAGCAGACAGGGCGCGTGGATGGCGAGGACAGGCACCCGGTGATAGTCCGAGAGGCGGCGCAGCGCCTCGATGTCCTGGCTGACGGGATCCGTCCAGACCATGACTTCCACACCGTCGTACCCCAGGCGCCCGGCCATCTCGAAGGCCGTCGCCGTGGACTCCGGATAGACGGAGGCCGTCGACAGTGCGACCTTCGCATCCGGGATGCGCACCACTGGTTCTGCCACGGACAACAGGGTACGGGCAGCGGCGGGCGGCATCGCGGGCACCGGAGCGGAAAGTGACGAGTGCAACGGCTCGGCCTCCTTGGGAGGCGGAGGGCCGGACCGCTCGCCGCCTCTTCCTGAGAAGGCGAGCGGTCTCGGGGCGGTCGGCGGCCGGACCTCCGCGCGGTCGCGGCCGGACCCTGTTGTCCGTCGGCGGCCGGACCTCTGCGCGGTCGGGGGCCCGGCACCCTCGTGCCATGGGCGGCCGGACCCTCGTGCGGTCGGCCGTCAGACCTCCGTCGTCGGCAGCTGGTCCAGCCGCCTCAGGATCACGCCCTCCCGCAGCGCCCACGGGCAGATCTCCAGCTCCTCGACGCCGAACAGATCCATCACCGCCTCCGCCACCAGCGCGCCGGCGAGCAGCTGGGGCGCCCGCCCCTCCGACACACCGGGAAGTTCGGCCCGCCGTGCGACGGGCATCCTCGTCAGTTTGGGGACCCACTCCTCCAGGGATTTACGGCTCAGGTCCCGCTGTACATAAAGACCCTCTCCGGAGCGGGCCGCCCCGGCGATCCGCGCCAGCTGCCGGAAGGTCTTCGAGGTGGCCACGACATGGTCCGGCTCGCCGAAGCGGGTGAACTCGCCGACGGTACGGGCGATCTGGGCCCGTACATGGCGGCGCAGCGCCCGTACGTCCTGCGGGTCGGGCGGGTCGCCGGGCAGCCAGCCCGCCGTGAGGCGGCCGGCGCCCAGGGGCAGCGACACCACGGCGTCCGGTTCCTCGTCGATGCCGTAGGCAATCTCCAGCGAGCCGCCGCCGATGTCCAGGACCAGCAGTTTCCCCGCCGACCACCCGAACCAGCGGCGGGCGGCGAGGAAGGTCAGCCGGGCCTCCTCGTCGCCGGTGAGGACCTGGAGGTCAACGTCCGTCTCTTCCTTGACCCTGGCGAGTACGTGGTCGGCGTTGCTCGCCTCGCGCACGGCGGACGTGGCGAACGACAGCACCGCCTCGCAGCCCTTGTCCTCGGCGGCCACGAGCGCCTCGGCGATGGTCGCCACCAGCCGCTCGACGCCCTCGGGCCCGATCGCGCCGTCCTCGTCGAGCAGTTCGGCGAGCCTCAGCTCGGTCTTGTGGGAATGGGCGGGCAGCGGGCGCGCGCCGCGATGGGCGTCGACCGCCAGCAGATGGACGGTATTCGAACCGACGTCGAGAACTCCGAGTCTCATGGGCGAACGCTACTGCGGTGACACGCATACGCTGGAGTCGTGCCAAAGACGAACAAGGCGAAGCCGGGCAAAGCCAGCCGCGCCAAGAAGCAGCACGAGCAGGTTCCGCCCGACGAGAAGGGGCTGGACTTCGCGCGGTCGTGGGTGGAATTCCCTGATCCGGCCGACGACGAGCAGGTCTTCCGCTGCGATCTGACCTGGCTGACCTCACGCTGGACCTGCATCTTCGGGAGCGGCTGCCAGGGCATCGAGGCGGGGCGCGCGGACGACGGCTGCTGCACGCTCGGGGCGCACTTCTCCGACAAGGACGACGAGAAGCGGGTCGCCGGGCACGTGAAACGCCTCACTCCGGAGGTGTGGCAGTTCCACGGCGTGGGTGCGGACAGCGGCTGGGTGGAGACGGACGACGAGGGCGCCCGCAAGACGCGCCGCTGGGACGGCTCCTGCATCTTCCAGAACCGGCCCGGCTTCTCCGGCGGCGCGGGCTGCGCGCTGCACATCCTGGCGCTGCGGGAGGACCGCGAGCCGCTGGAGACGAAGCCCGACGTCTGCTGGCAGCTGCCGGTCCGGCGTACGTACGACTGGATCGAGCGGCCCGACGAGTCGCGGGTGCTCCAGGTGACGATCGGCGAGTACGACCGGCGGGGCTGGGGTCCCGGCGGGCACGACCTGCACTGGTGGTGCACGTCGGCGACGTCGGCGCACGGCGCGGGCGAGCCGGTGTACAAGACGTACCGGCCCGAGCTCACCGAGCTGATGGGCAAAGCGGGGTACGACGCGCTGGTCGAGCTGTGCGAGGTACGGCTGGCGAGCGCGCTGCCGCTCCTCGCTCCGCACCCGGCGGATCCGCCCCAGGCACCCGCGCCCGCTTCCTGACCACTCACGGCGACGCGGGCGGCGCGGGCGGTGTGTCCGAGCCGCCGGAACCGCCGGAACCGCCCGGGTCGGTCGGCGGACCGGTCGGGTCGCCCGGCGTGGGCGGGGGGTCTGTCGGGTCCGTCGGCCCGCCCGTGCCGGGCGGTGGACCGGTGGGGTCGGTCGGCCCCGGATCGGTCGGTTCACCCGGCTCGCTCGGTCCCGGTCCGGCCGTCCCCGGCGGCGGTGAGGACGGCGGGCGGGTCGGGTGCGTCGGCCGGCCGGGTCCCGGATCCGACGGGACCGGCGGCCTGGAACCGTAACCGCTGATCGCGACGACCGAGCCCGTCGGGGTCAGTCCGATGCGGGCGCGCCACGGACCGGACGGCTCGCGCGAGTGGTCCACGTGGACGTGGACGGTGACGGACCTGCCGGGGGCGAGCGTGCCGGACGTACGGCTCAGCCGCAGCCAGGACGCGCTGGTCCAGGCCGACCACGCGACGGGCTCGCCGCCGGTCGCGGTGAGCGTGATCCTTGTACGGTCGCCGGTCGACTCCGCCGTGACAGAGAGCCGTCCCGAGCCCGCGCCGGGCGTGCCGGGCGGGGCCGCGTCCGTGCCGTCGCTGATGACCTCGACCGAGACGTCCGGGCCGCGGCTGCCGGTGGCGAAGGGGTCGCCGGGCCGGTTCTCGGCGTTGCCCGCGTTCTCGTAGTTGTCGTACGGATCGGCGCCCTGCGCACCGCGCCGTTCGGCGTCGGCGGCGCTGACCGATGTCCCGCCGTGGCCCTCGCCGGTCGGCGGCGCGCCCCGGTACGCCGCCCAGAGGGCGAGCACGGGCGCGGCGACGACGGTCGCCACGACGGTGGTCGTGACGGCCCGCGCGCGCAGCCGCTCACGGCGGGCGGCGCGGTCCTTGGGGTCCATCGGAAAGCCGCCCCGGCCGAAGCGCGGAGTGGTGGCCCGGGAGCGCGGGGTGTTCGTCATGGCGCCGTACGCCGCCGCCCGGGGGGCCTCGACGAGTGGCAGGACGTCGGGCGACGCGGTGCGGGAGGGCGCGCCGGACGAGGCGGGCCCGGCGGCACGCGCGGCGGCGGCCGAGCCGGGCCAGGGGCCCGCCGCCTCGGCGCGCTCGGCGGCGCGGCGGCAGCGCGGGCAGTCGTCCACGTGCCGGACCAGTTCCCGCCGGAGCGCGGACGAGAGCAGCACCTGGTGATCGCCGGTGAGCCGCGCGACGGCGGGGCAGTCGCCCGTCTCCACGACGGCGAGCGCCGCCCTGGTGCGCTCGACCTCGCAGGCGGCGGAGTTGAGGAGTTCGCGGGCCGACAGCGCCTCCATCGACAGGACGGCGGCGATGTCGCGCGCGCGGAGCCGGTGACGTACGGCCAGTTCGAGCGCTTCGCGCTGCTCGGGGGTCGTACCCGCGGCCTCGGGCCAGGCCAGCACAGCGAGTTCACGCCGCCGGCGCGCGGAGACCTCCGGCGGGACGTCGGCCCTCGTGTCGGTGCCGGCATCGCCCGGCTCGCGACGGCCGGTGTGCGCCCCCGGGCGGCTTCCGCGCCGCTCGCCGAGCCGGCGCAGACAGGCCCACCGGGCGAGCGCGTACAGCCATGCCCTGCGTTCCCCCGCGTCCGCCGGGCAACGCCCGTGCTGGCGCTCGGAGATGGCCAGGACCTGGCCCAATACCTCGGTCGCCGCGTCGTGGTCGCACAGCACGGAGAGACAGTAGGTGAACAGCCCGTCCAGATACGGCTCGTACCGGCCGGGGGGCCGGTCCGTCTCCGATCGGGGCGTGCGACGGGGCGCACGGTGTGCGCCGGTGGTGTAGGTAGGGGGCTCCAGTCTGCTGCTCGTCACCCGGCGACGGTAGACAGGGGAGCGCACAACTCTCCCCACGCTTGCCTACTTTTAATCATTACGGGTGAAACGACCGCTAAAGCCGTGTCTCGTCCGCCATCCGCGAAGCGGCCACCGCGGTAAGCACTGTCAGTGGTCGCCTATACGGTGGCGCCATGGCTGTCGCCCGTACGAAATCCGCCAAGGACCGGCCGTCCTACCGCTGCACCGAGTGCGGTTGGACGACCGTCAAGTGGCTCGGCCGCTGCCCCGAGTGCCAGGCCTGGGGCACCGTCGAGGAGTACGGCGCGCCCGCCGTACGGACGACGGCGGTGGGACGGGTCAGCACCCCGGCCCTCCCGATCGGCCAGATCGACGTCCGGACGGCGACGGCACGCTCGACCGGCGTGGACGAGCTGGACCGCGTCCTCGGCGGCGGTCTCGTGCCGGGAGCCGTCGTGCTGGTGGCCGGTGAGCCGGGCGTCGGCAAGTCCACACTGCTCCTGGACGTGGCGGCGAAGGCGGCCGACTCCGAGCACCGCACGCTGTATGTGACGGGCGAGGAGTCGGCGAGCCAGGTCCGGCTGCGCGCGGACCGCATCAAGGCCATCGACGACAATCTCTATCTCGCGGCGGAGACGGACCTCTCCGCCGTCCTCGGACATCTCGACGCGGTCAAGCCGTCGCTGCTGATCCTGGACTCCGTACAGACGGTGGCGTCGCCGGAGATCGACGGAGCGCCCGGCGGCATGGCCCAGGTCCGGGAGGTCGCGGGCGCGCTCATCCGGGTCTCCAAGGAGCGGGGAATGTCCACCCTGCTCGTCGGCCATGTCACCAAGGACGGCGCGATCGCGGGCCCCCGGCTGCTGGAGCACCTGGTGGACGTCGTGCTGTCCTTCGAGGGCGACCGGCACGCGCGGCTGCGGCTCGTGCGGGGCGTCAAGAACAGGTACGGCACGACGGACGAGGTCGGCTGCTTCGAGCTGCACGACGAGGGCATCGTCGGCCTCGCCGACCCCTCCGGCCTGTTCCTCACCCGCCGGGACGAGCCGGTTCCCGGCACCTGCCTCACCGTCACGCTCGAAGGCCGCCGTCCGCTCGTCGCCGAGGTGCAGGCGCTGACGGTCGACTCGCAGATCCCCTCCCCCCGGCGCACCACGTCGGGTCTGGAGACCTCCCGCGTCTCGATGATGCTGGCCGTTCTCGAACAGCGCGGCCGGATCAGCGCACTCGGCAAGCGCGACATCTACAGCGCGACGGTCGGCGGTGTGAAGCTCTCGGAGCCGGCCGCCGACCTGGCCATCGCCCTCGCCCTGGCCTCGGCGGCGAGCGACACCCCGCTGCCGACGAACCTGGTCGCGATCGGCGAGGTGGGACTCGCGGGCGAGGTCAGACGGGTCACGGGCGTCCAGCGCAGACTGGCCGAGGCACACCGGCTGGGCTTCACCCACGCCCTCGTCCCGACCGATCCGGGAAAGATCCCGGCCGGTATGAAGGTCACAGAAGTCGCCGACATGGGAGCGGCTCTGAGCGTGCTTCCGCGCCGAGGTCGCGCGGAGGCCCCACAGGAGGGCAAGGACCGCCGGTAGACTTTGCCCTGGTCTCGCCCATCCGTACGAGCCGGAGGAGTGCAGTGGCAGCCAACGACCGGGCAGCAGCAACCGGAAAGTCCGGTGGTGGCTCCGGTGGATCCCGCACCGAAGCGCTGATGCGCGCCTCACTGAGCGCCGTAGCGCCCGGCATGGCGCTGCGTGACGGCCTGGAGCGGATTCTCCGGGGGAACACCGGCGGTCTCATCGTCCTCGGCATGGACAAGACCGTCGAAACGATGTGCACGGGCGGCTTCGTGCTGGACGTGGAATTCACCGCCACGAGGCTCCGCGAGCTGTGCAAGCTCGACGGCGCGCTCATTCTCGACAAAGACATCACCAAGATTCTGCGGGCCGGTGTCCAGCTCGTCCCCGACGCATCCATCCCGACCGAGGAGACCGGCACCCGCCACCGCACGGCGGACCGCGTCTCCAAGCAGTGCGGGTTCCCCGTCATCTCCGTGTCGCAGTCGATGCGCCTGATCGCGCTGTACGTGGACGGGGAGCGCCGGGTCCTGGAGGAATCGGCGGCGATCCTGTCGCGCGCCAACCAGGCGCTGGCGACCCTGGAGCGGTACAAACTCCGGCTGGACGAGGTCGCCGGCACCCTCTCCGCGCTGGAGATCGAGGACCTGGTGACGGTGCGGGACGTGACGGCGGTCTCGCAGCGTCTGGAGATGGTGCGCCGGATCGCCACGGAAATCGCCGAGTACGTGGTCGAGTTGGGCACCGACGGACGGCTTCTCTCCCTCCAGCTCGACGAGTTGATCGCGGGCGTCGAGCCCGAGCGCGAGCTGGTCGTACGGGACTATGTGCCCGAGCCGACGGCGAAGCGGTCCCGTACGGTCGCCGAGGCGATGACCGAGCTGGACGCGCTCTCCCACACCGAGCTGCTGGAACTGCCCGTCGTGGCCCGCGCGTTGGGCTACAGCGGCTCACCCGAGACGCTGGACTCGGCGGTCTCGCCGCGCGGCTACCGGCTGCTGGCCAAGGTGCCGCGCCTGCCGGGCGCCATCATCGAGAGGCTGGTCGAGCACTTCGGCGGGCTCCAGAAGCTGCTGGCGGCGAGCGTCGACGATCTCCAGACGGTGGACGGGGTGGGCGAGGCGAGGGCGCGCAGCGTGCGCGAGGGCCTGTCGCGGCTGGCGGAGTCGTCCATCCTGGAGCGGTACGTCTGACATACGGGCCGGGGCTCACATACGTAAGGAGGGCCGCACCACCGCGACGACGGTGGTGCGGCCCTCCTCACGTATGTACGTGAGTCGTCCTCGCGTCAGCCGTCCTCGCGTGAGGAGTCGCCTGTCTCAGCGCGTCTCGGCCTGTCTCGACCTGGTCTCAGTCCTTGTCCAGGCGGAACGATGTCTGGCCCTGCTTCACCGTCGCGCCGGGGGCCGCCGCCTCCACCAGGTAGGTGCCGGGCCTGGCCTTGCCGGGCGGGGGTGTCGCGCACTGCGGGGCGCTCTGTGTGAGGTCCCAGGTGACGGTCCGCGTGACCGTCCCGCCCGCGGGCACCTTCAGCAGCAGCCGGCCGATCTTGGGGCAGTCCTTGGAGGACCAGATCTCGTCGCTCTCGGAGTCGGTGACGGTCAGCACCACGGACTTCGGCCCGAGGTCCGCCTTGCAGTCCTTGCTCGACCCGTTGGTGGCCACGATCTTGAACGAGGGCTTCTCGCCCGGCTCGTAGGCGACCTTCCTGCTCTCCAGCTTCAGCGTCAGCGCGCTCGCCGCGCAGTTGGGGAGGCTCGATCCGACCGGCACCTGCTCGCCCGTACTGCTGCCGCCCGCGCCGTCACCGCCGCCGTTCGCCGCGCCGCCCGAGCCCGCGGAACCGCCCGCGCCGCCCGTGCCGCCGCCGCTGCCGGTGTCACCACTGCCGCCGCTGTCGGCACCCGCGTCCGTACCGCCCTGGTCGCCGCCGCCGCTCCCACCGCTGCCGCCGGTCTCGCCCGACTCGTCGCGCCCGCCGGGCTGTTCACTGATCGCGGGTCCGGAACTGGACGGTCCGGGGGTGATTGAAGGGGCGGGCGCCTCGCCGTTCGCGCCGTCGTCGCGCTTCTTTCCGCCGCCGTCACCACCGGATGTGACGACCCATACGACAAGCAACGCGAGCAGCGCGATCAGAGTCGCCGCTACTGCCCTCCGTCGCCAGTAGATGGAGGAGGGAAGCGGCCCGACCGGATTGCGCATAGATCCCACGGCGCAACTCTACGAGAGATCAGGGCCAACTCCCGCCCCACATGCCGCTCGTCTCGCAAGTTTTACGGATCATCATCACGCGACGACCGTCCGTGTGACCCCACTTGCCACTTTCGTCAGGGGTTCGACCGCCGGAGGCGAGGTGCGTGAAGCGGAGCGAGGAAGGTACGGTCCGTGACCATGGACCCCTCCGTCACCAGCGGCCTTTACCGCGACATTACCGATCTCGCCCACCAATCGCCTTCCTGGGTGCGGCACTTCGTCGAGATAGGGACGGAGGCCGTGATCGTCATCCTCGGGGTTCTGTTCCTCATCAGCTGGTGGCGAACCCGGTCCGCGGACTCACGCGCCATGGCCGTAGCGGTAGTTGGGCCGCTGGCGACCGCCGTCGCGTACGTGGGCAGCGAACTGTTCAAGAGCGTCGTGCAGGAGGAGCGGCCGTGCCGCGCGGTGGCGGGCGCGGCGGCGTCGCTGGCGACCTGCCCGCCGGTCGGCGACTGGTCGTTCCCCAGCAACCACTCCACCATCGCCGCGGCGGCGGCGGTCGCGCTCGCCATCGCCTGGCGGGCGATCGCGTTCCTGACGATCCCGCTGGCGATCTTCGCGGCCTTCTCACGGGTCTTCGTCGGCGTGCACTATCCGCACGACGTGGCGGTGGGGCTGCTGCTCGGCGGGCTGGTCGCGACGCTCGTCGTCCTGGCGCTGACGCGACCCGCGCGGGCGTTGATCGAGACGATGCGGACGAGCCGTACGGGCGTGGTGGTCTGGTTCGCGGGACAGGGACCGGTGCGGGGAGCGGCCTCACCGCGGACAGCGGGCGCGGGCGCGGGCGCGGGCCACGGATCGGCCCACGGCACCGGACCCGGTTCCGAGTCCCAGTCCCAGTCGGAGAACGGGGCGGGGCACGGGCCGGTCGCGGACTCCCGCCTCCGCCGGCGGAAGGGCCGCCACAGCTCGCGCCTCTGAGCGAGCGTGATCCACGCGCGCTTCGCTCGGTCGGCCGCGCACTGTTCCCAACGCGCCCCCTTCACGCCCCCGGTACCCCCCTGCGACGCCCGGCGCACAGCGACCGGCTGCACCACCCCCACCCCGGAACGTGCCAGGATCGGTGCTGCCATGACTGCGACTTCTGCGACTTCGGCGCCGGCTACCGACCCGGCCGCCCTCCACGACCCCGTCATCGCGTGGTTCGACGCGCACGCCCGCGACCTGCCCTGGCGCCGCCCCGACACGGGCGCCTGGGGAGTGATGGTCAGCGAGTTCATGCTCCAGCAGACCCCGGTCGCCCGGGTGCTCCCGGTGTACGAACAGTGGCTCGCGCGCTGGCCGCGCCCGGCCGACCTGGCCGCCGAGGCCCCCGGCGAAGCGGTACGCGCCTGGGGCCGGCTCGGCTACCCGCGCCGAGCGCTACGGCTGCACGGGGCGGCCCTGGCGATAACGGAGCGGTTCGGCGGCGACGTACCGCGCGAGCACGGCCAGTTGCTCGCGCTGCCCGGCATCGGCGAGTACACGGCGGCGGCCGTGGCCTCGTTCGCGTACGGACAACGGCACGCCGTCCTCGACACGAACGTGCGCCGTGTCTTCGCGCGCGCCGCCGCCGGAATCCAGTACCCGCCGAACGCGACGACGGCCGCCGAGCGGAAACTGGCCCGCGCGCTGCTGCCCGTGGACGAGCCGACGGCGGCCCGCTGGGCCGCCGCCTCCATGGAACTCGGCGCGCTCGTGTGCACCTCGAAGAACGAGGACTGCGCGCGCTGCCCGATCGCCTCGAAGTGCGCCTGGCGGCTGGCCGGCAAACCGGCGCACCAGGGTCCGGCCCGCCGCGGCCAGACGTACGCGGGCACGGACCGCCAGGTGCGGGGCAAGCTGCTCGCCGTACTGCGCGAGGCCGTGGCGCCGGTACCGCTCGCGGTGCTCGACTCCGTGTGGGAGGAACCGGTGCAGCGGGCGAGGGCACTGGACGGGCTGGTGGCCGACGGGCTGGTCGAGCCGATGGCCGACGACCTGTACCGGCTGCCGCTGAGCTGACCGCGCCACCCGATCCGACCTCGTACGACTTGGTCCGTACGACCCGCACCACCCGCTCCTCGTCGGCCGGCCCCTCCGGGCCGGCCGTTCGTCTGCCCGGCGGCTCGCCCGTCACTTCAGCAGGTGCTCCACCGGGTGCTTCACCGGGTGAAGTCCCCGTTGCTCGTTCGTCCGTTCCGTCCCCGCCGTTACACAACCGATGGATGTCCGTGCGCCCGCCGAGGGCTGGCGCGCACGGCCTCGTGACAACGCCTCCGTAACTTCTGGGACGTAGGCGAAGACCACAGCAACGCGGTACACGGTGCAGTTCACGGGGTGGGAGGCGGTTGGCATGGCGCACGGCGAGGTGCTCGCATTCGAGGATTACGTACGCACCCGGCAGGAGGCGCTGCTGCGCAGCGCCCGGCGTCTGGTCCCCGACCCCGTCGACGCCCAGGACCTGCTCCAGACCGCTCTGGCCCGTACGTACGGCCGGTGGGACGGCATCGCCGACAAGTCGCTCGCCGACGCCTATCTGCGCCGCGTCATGATCAACACCCGTACGGAGTGGTGGCGTGCGCGCAAGCTCGAAGAGGTGCCGACCGAGCAGCTGCCCGAGCCCTGCGTCGAGGACGGCGCCGAGCAGCGCGCCAACCGCGCCCTGCTCATCGACATCCTCGGGGTCCTGGCGCCGAAGCAGCGCAGCGTCGTCGTGCTGCGGCACTGGGAGCAGATGAGTACGGAGGAGACGGCGGCGGCGCTCGGCATGTCTACCGGTACGGTGAAGAGCACGCTGCACCGGGCGCTCGCCAAACTCCGCGAGGAGCTGGAGGCCCGGGAGCTGGGGCGCCGCGAGGCGGAGCGCCGGGCGCCGGGGAACCGGCGGCCCGAGCACCGCGCACCGCGCGCCCATGCTCCGGAGCGTGCCGGTTATCGTCGCGACGGACGGGGGCAGGAGCGGTGCGCGGCCTGAAGCGCGACGGAGACGGCACGCCTGCCCCGGGAAAGGCCGGCCGTCGGACACCGACGGCCCGGGACACGGACGGCACGTCGCCGGCCGATGACCCGAAGCCGGGCCGGATCCCGAAGAGGGTGACGCTGTCCGCGACGACCGCCACCGGCGGTGTGGCGCTGGCCGCGCTCTTCGCCTTCGGTCTGTTCGCCATCGGCTGCTCCACGAGCACGACCGGCACCCGGGACGAGGGCGCCGCCGTCGTCGCCACCGCCGAACCCGTCTCGCCGCCGACCTCCGAGGCGTCGGCCCTGCCAGCCCAGAACATCGACCCGGTGGCCCTGCTGCGGCAGGACCCCAAGGTGAGCGGGCAGGTCAAGGCCGACCTCAAACCGTGCTCCGAGGACGCCTACCCGGTGGACACCTCGTACGGGAATCTGACCGGCGCCGCCGCGCCGGACGTGGTGGTCAACGTGATGACGTGCGACGACGCCGTGGGCCTGGGGACGTACGTCTACCGCGAGTCCGACCAGGACCACCGCTACGAGAGCGTCTTCATCGCCGAGGAACCCGCCGTGTACGCCACCATCGACCGTGGTGAGCTGGTGGTGACCCGCCAGGTGTACGCGAAGGGCGACCCCGTGGCGTATCCGTCGGGCGAGGACGTCGTGACCTACACCTGGGCCGACACGAGGTTCGCCGAGCGCTACCGGGTGCGCAACAACTACAGCGGAGCGGTCGGCAACGGCCCCGTGGACGCCCCCGCGCCGTCCACGCCGAGCGAGAACTGAGAGAGCTGAGATCAGCCGGATGGTGGAGACCCATGTCCTGTTCGTCGAGGACGACGACGTCATCCGCGAGGCCACCCAACTCGCGCTGGAGCGCGACGGCTTCGTGGTGACGGCCATGCCGGACGGCCTCTCCGGTCTGGAGGCGTTCCGGGCCGACCGGCCGGACATCGCACTCCTCGACGTGATGGTGCCGGGCCTCGACGGTGTCAGTCTCTGCCGCCGGATCAGGGACGAGTCGACCGTCCCCGTGATCATGCTGTCGGCGCGCGCCGACTCCATCGACGTGGTGCTGGGTCTGGAGGCGGGGGCCGACGACTACGTGACCAAGCCCTTCGACGGCGCGGTGCTGGTCGCCCGGATCCGTGCCGTGCTGCGCCGCTTCGGGCACGCCGGCGGGCCCGCCGGGGAGCGCGGCGGGCAGGACGCGGACGAGCACGGCGCGCGGTCCTTCGGCGATCTGGAGATCGACACGGAGGGCATGGAGGTGCGTAAAGGGGGTGAGCCGGTGGCGCTGACACCGACCGAGATGCGGCTGCTGATCGAATTCTCGGCCGCGCCCGGCACCGTCCTGTCCCGCGACAAGCTGCTCGAACGCGTCTGGGACTACGGCTGGGGCGGTGACACGCGTGTGGTGGACGTTCATGTGCAGCGGCTGCGCACGAAGATCGGACAGGACCGGATCGAGACGGTCCGCGGCTTCGGCTACAAGCTCAAGGCATGAAGCGGTTCGCGCTGCGCACCGGCGTCCGGTGGAAGATCAGCATCGCGATCGCGGCGGTCGGCGCCCTCACCGCGATGGCGCTGAGCCTTGTCGTGCACAACGCGGCTCAGCTCTCGATGCTGGACAACGCCCGCGAGGTGCAGCTGGAACGGCTGCTGTTCGCGCAGCGTATGTACGACTCGACGCACGAGCTGAAGTTCGGTACGAAGCTGAACGACCCCGCGCTCCCCGACGACCTGCGGAAGAAGGTGCAGCAGGGCAGGCGCGCGACCTTCGTACGTGACTCGGCCAACGGGGCTCCCGACGTCTGGGCGGCCGTCCCGGTGGAGAGCGGTGTGCTCTCCCTGAGCAGCAAGTTCGCCGACCGCTCCGCGACGATCATGAAGGATCTCGACCGGGCCCTGCTGATCGGCTCGCTCTGCGTGGTCGTCGGCGGCTGCGCGCTGGGCGTACTGATCGGCGGGCAGCTCTCGCGCCGGCTGCGCAAGGCGGCGGCGGCCGCGGGCAAGGTCGCGCAGGGCAATACGGACGTGCGTGTACGGGAGGCGGTCGGCGGGGTCGTACGCGACGAGACCGACGAGCTGGCCCGCGCGGTCGACGCCCTGACGGACGCGCTGAACGAACGCATCGAGGCGGAGCGCCGGGTCACCGCCGACATCGCCCACGAGCTGCGCACGCCGGTGACGGGCCTGCTGACGGCCGCCGAGCTGCTGCCGCCGGGACGGCCCACCGAGCTGGTGAGGGACCGGGCGCAGGCCATGCGCACACTGGTCGAGGACGTCCTCGAAGTCGCCAGGCTCGACAGCGCGTCGGAACGCGCCGAGCTGCAGGAGGTCGCGCTCGGCGAGTTCGTCAGCAGACGGGTGGCTCTGCTCGATCCCGAGGTGCGGATCCATGTCGTGCACGACTCGTGGGTGAACACCGATCCGCGCCGGCTGGAGCGCATCCTCGGCAATCTCCTGGCCAACGCGGCCAAGCACGGCGGCACACCGGTGGAGGTGACCGTCGAGGGCCGGGTGGTGCGCGTACGCGACCACGGTCCCGGCTTCCCCGATGCGCTGCTGCGCGACGGGCCGAGCCGGTTCCGTACGGGGGCGAGCGACCGCGCGGGGCACGGCCACGGTCTCGGTCTGACCATCGCCGCCGGTCAGGCGCGCGTCCTCGGGGCGCGGCTGACCTTCCGCAACGCGGCGCCGGAGAGCGTGACGCCCGGCCCGGACGAGACGGGCGGCGCGATCGCGGTCCTCTGGCTTCCGGAGCACGCCCCGACGGCGACCGGCAGCTTCCCGATGATCACGTTCCCGGACTGACGCCCGCCGAGCACGGCGGCCCCTCGGCGCGTTCCACGCGCCCACGGGACAGCCGGCGGCCGGGGGGGTCCGCCCGTCTAAGCGGTCTGCGCTCCCCCGGCCGCGTCGGACGGTGCCGCGCCCTTGTCGGCCGCGCCCGACTTCTCCGGACCGGCGCCCCGCAGCGGGACCTCCTTGACGAAGAACGCCGCGAGGAAGCCGATCACCGCGACCGAGCCTGCCAGCAGGAAGGCCACGTGTGTACCGGAGGACACCGCGATCTGGTACGCCTCGCGCGCCGCGTCCGGCAGCTTGGCCAGACTCGCCGCGTCGAGCTGCGCGGACTGCTGCGTCACCGCGTCACCGCCGCGCGCAGCCATCTCCTCCTCCACCTTGCTGGTGAACAGCGCGCCCATGATGGCGACGCCGAAGGAGCTGCCGAGCGTGCGGAAGAGGGTCGTCGATGACGAGGCGACGCCCATGTCCTTCGGCTCGGCGCTGTTCTGCGCGACGAGCATGGTGATCTGCATCAGGAAGCCCATACCGGCGCCGAGGACGGCCATGTAGAGCCCCGAGGTGACGCGGGAGGTCTCGGTGTCCATCTGCGCGAGCAGGAAGAGGCCGACGACCATCAGGGCGCCGCCCGCGATGGGGAAGATCTTGTACTTGCCGGTGTTGGTGGTGACCCGGCCCGCGAACAGCGAGACGACCATCATCGACAGCAGCATCGGCAGGAGCAGCAGACCGGAGTTGGTCGCCGACGCGCCCTGGACGGACTGCTGGTAGAGCGGCAGGAAGAGGACGGCTCCGAACATGACGAAGCCGGTCAGGAAGCCGATGATCTGCATGAGGGTGAAGTTGCGGTTGCGGAAGATGTGCAACGGCAGGATCGGCTCGGGCGCCTTGGTCTGTACGTACACGAACGAGACGAGGGTGACGACGCCGATCGCGATCAGCTCCATGATCACCGCGGAGCTCCACGCGTACTCCGTACCGCCCCAGGTGGTGACCAGCACGATCGAGGTGATGCCGACCGTCAGCAGGGCGGCCCCCAGGTAGTCGACCTTGTTCTTGGTCCGCTCCACGGCGGGCAGGTGCAGCACGGTCACGATCATCGCGAGGGCGACGGCGCCGAGCGGCAGGTTGATGTAGAAGCTCCAGCGCCAGCCGAGGTGGTCGGTGATGGTGCCGCCGACCAGCGGTCCGCCGATCATGGCGAGGGCCATCACGCCGGCCATCATGCCCTGGTACTTGCCGCGCTCACGGGGCGGGATGAGGTCTCCGATGATCGCCATGACGCCGACCATGAGTCCGCCGGCGCCCAGGCCCTGGATGGCACGGAAGCCGATGAGCTGACCCATGTCCTGGGCCATGCCGCTGAGCGCGGAGCCGATCAGGAATATCACGATGGAGAGCAGGAAGATCTTCTTCCGCCCGTACATGTCGCCGATCTTCCCCCAGATCGGGGTCGACGCGGCGGTGGCGAGGGTGTAGGCGGTGACCACCCAGGACAGGTGCTCCAGCCCGCCCAGCTCGCCGACGATGGTCGGCATCGCGGTACCGACGATCATGTTGTCCAACATGGCGAGCAGCATCGCGATCATGAGCGCGAGCAGCACCACCCGCACGCTTCGCGGCTGTGGCTCCGCCTTCTTCTTCTCTTCCGGCCCCACTGCCGTGCCGAGCGACATGGCCCCCACTCCCCTGTTCCCTGGTCTGTTTCGTGGTTCTGTACCGCCACTTACTTGCCGACCGGCAAGTAAGTACACTGGGGAAAGTAGACCTGTCACTAGCCGGTCGTCAAGTAAGTACTTTTTCGGGAGAGCAGTCATGGGCAGCACAGCGCAGCCGCGTCGGGGCGACACCCGCCAGCGCATCCAGGACGTCGCGCTGGAACTCTTCGCCGAGCAGGGGTACGAGAAGACCTCGCTGCGCGAGATCGCCGAGCACCTGGACGTCACCAAGGCCGCGCTCTACTACCACTTCAAGACCAAGGAAGACATCGTGGTCAGCCTCTTCCAGGACCTGGCCCGGCCAATAGACGAACTGATCACCTGGGGCGAGGCGCAGCCACCGACCCTGGAAGTGAAGAAGGAGATCCTGCGCCGCTACAGCGACTCGCTCGCCGCCGCCGCGCCGCTGTTCCGCTTCATGCAGGAGAACCAGGCGACGATGCGCGATCTGAGCGTGGGAGAGACCTTCAAGAGCCGGATGCTACGGCTGATGGAGCTGCTCAAGCAGCCCGAGGGCACGATGACCGACCGCGTGCGCTGCTTCACCGCGATCTTCACGATGCACGCGGGCATGTTCGCGCTCAGGGACGTCGAAGGCGACCCCGAGGAGAAGCAGGAAGCCATCCTCGAGGTCGCCACCGATCTGATGGTGCGATCTCAGGGGGTCACAGAGTGACGTCGGCGGAGCGCAGGAAGCTCACCGGGTTGATCGCACTGCCGTAGTTGGGGGTCGTACGGATCTCGAAGTGCAGGTGCGGGCCACTCGAATTACCGGTGTTGCCGGAGAGCGCGATGCTCTGGCCCTTGTCGACCTTCTGGCCGATGTGCACCTTCACCTTGGACAGGTGCGCGTACTGCGAGTACTTCGCACTCGGGCCGGTGCCGTGCTTGACGACTATCGCGTTGCCGTACGCGGGGCCGTCACCGGCGCCGTTCGGTCCGGCCTTCACGACGGTGCCCGCGTGCGCGGCCTTCACGTTCGTGCCGACGTCGACGGCGAAGTCCTGGCCCGAGTGCTTGCTGGCCCACATGCCGCCGCCGGTGCCGTAGGTGGCGCTCAGCGTGTACTTGGAAACCGGCTTGGCCCAGGTCGGGTTCTTCTTGGCCTTCTTGTCCTTCGCCTTGTCGGCGGCCTTGGTGACGCTCGCCTTCTCCGCGTGGGCGGCCTGCTTGTCGGCCGCCACGGCGGCCGAAGCTCGGGTGGCGCCCGCGTCACCGCTGCTGCTGTTCGCGGCGAACGCGACCCCCGCTCCGAGTGCCGTCGACACTCCGAGTCCGGCGGCCAGGACGGCGGCACGGGTACGGAGCGTGGACTGGCGGGGCGTGGTGCGCTGCGACATTGAGAAACCTCCGGGGCATCAATGGACCCGGCACTCAGGAGGCGCCGGGCTGGCTTGCCCTCCCTTGGTAACCCGATCGCCCATCACACCCCAAACCGCCCATCTACGACATCCGGTCGTAGTCGCCTCACCAGTAACTCGACCCCTTGACGACCTCAAACATCCTTCCGATCCGATCCTAAATGTCCGGATTGGATGCTGTTTCTTCGCACGTCAGGCGGGCACGGACCCGACGGGCGACCGGACCACCGCCCTCTGGCGAGCCCTCGGGACCTTGGTCCCGAGGCCGACCTTTCCGAAGGTCCCGCCGGAATCACCCGCTTCACCACTATTCCTGGTCGTAGGCGGGGAAACGGGTGTGCCGCTTGTCACGACCGAGGCCGCTCCGGGGGCCGAAAAGGGGCCGGCCGGAGAGCGAACCGCGGGCCGGAACGA
>NZ_JARJHW010000153.1:0-17974 GCF_040560175.1 Streptomyces panacea | reverse complement strand
ATCACCGACCGCGTGGGAGTTGACTTCGGGCGCGCTCCAACTCGTAGCTTCGATCCATGACCACTCAACAGCATCGGATCGGCTCCGGATTCGGAGCCCGCACCACCACGGGCGACGTCCTGCGGGGCATCGACCTGTCCGGCCGGCTCGCGGTCGTCACCGGTGGTTACTCGGGACTCGGCCTGGAGACCACGAAGGCACTCGCCGGCGCCGGAGCGCGCGTGGTCGTTCCCGCGCGGCGGCGCTCGACCGCACTGGCAGCGGTCGACGGGATCGACGGCGTGGAGGTCGACGAGCTGGATCTGACGGATCTGGTCAGCGTCGAGTCCTTCGCCGACCGGTTTCTCGCCTCCGGCCGCGGCATCGACCTGATGATCGACAACGCCGGGATCATGGCCAGCCCGGAGACACGCGTCGGACCCGGCTGGGAGGCGCAGTTCGTCACCAATCACCTCGGCCACTTCGCACTCGTGAACAGGCTCTGGCCGGCGATCGAGCGCGGCGGGGCGCGCGTGGTGTCGGTCTCCTCCAACGGTCACCAGCTCTCGCCCATGCGCTGGGACGACGTGCATTTCGAGCAGGGCTACGACAAGTGGCGGGCCTACGGGCAGGCGAAGACCGCCAACGCGCTGTTCGCAGTTCAACTGGACGCGCTAGGGCGGGGCTCCGGGGTGCGGGCCTTCTCGCTGCATCCCGGCACCATCGCCACCTCACTGGGACGCCACATGTCCGAGTCGGAGCTGGCGGATCTGTCGACGACGATCGACGCCAGCCCGACGAACGCCGGCTGGAAGACCCCCGAGGAGGGCGCCGCGACGCAGGTCTGGGCGGCGACGTCGCCGCAGCTGGCCGGCATGGGCGGGGTGTACTGCGAGGACTGCGACATCGCCGGGCCGGCGGCCCCGGGCACCGTGCTGGGCAGGGGGGTGAACGCCTGGGCGACCGACCCCGAACAGGCCGCGCGGCTGTGGCGGTTGTCGGCGGAGCTGACCGGGGTGGACGCGTTCGCGACGACACCGTGAGCGGGACGCCATGAGCCGGACGCCGCGAGCCCGCTCGCGTAAACCCGCCCGTACCCCGAGTCCGCCCGTACGAGTCCGAGCGCGACCGTGGGCAGCGCGGGTCCGCCCGGCCCACGGTCGCGGACAGCGCGTCAGGCCTTGAGCGCCTCGGCGACCGACTCGGCCAGCGGCGTCGTGGGCCTGCCCGCCAGGCGGGACAGGTCACCCGTCGTACCGACGAGGAGTCCGCGCTCGATGGCCTTGTCCACGTCCACCAGGATCCCGGCCATCGCCTCGGGCACACCGGCGCCCGTGAGGATGCCCAGCAGCGTCTCGCCGGGGACGTTGTTGTACGCGATCGTCCGGCCGGTCCGCCCCGACAGCTCCGCCGCGTACTCGGTGAAGGACCACGCGGTGTCGCCGCACAGCTCGTACGCCGTGTTCAGATGCCCCTCGCCGGTCAGTACGGCGGCGGCCGCCGCCGCGTAGTCCGCGCGGGTGGCACTGGCGACGCGGCCCTCGCCCGCCGCGGCCACGACGGCGCCGTGCTCCAGCACGGGGGCCAGGTTCTCGGTGTAGTTCTCGGTGTACCAGCCGTTGCGCAGGAAGGTGTACGGCAGCCCGGAGTCCAGGATCAGCCGCTCGGTGGTCTTGTGCTCGGCGGCCAGTTCGAAGTCGGCGTCGGGGCCGCCCAGTACACCGGTGTACGCGAGTTGCGCGACGCCCGCCGCCCGCGCGGCGTCGATGACGGCGGTGTGCTGCGGTACGCGGCGGCCGACCTCGCTGCCGGAGACGAGCAGGACGCGGTCGCCGGCCCGGAAGACGTCCGCCAGCGTCTCGGGCCTGTCGTAGTCGGCGATCCGCACCTCGACACCGAGCGCCGCCAAGGGCGCGGCCTTCTCCCTGTCCCGCGCGACGGCGGCGATCTCACCGGCCGGCACGTCGGCGGCCAGCAGGGATTCGATGACGAGACGGCCGAGGTGTCCGGTCGCTCCGGTGACGACGATACTCATGAGGCGCCCAATCCATTTCGTGTGATTTGCCAAGCTTGGCACTGGTTCGTGACTCGCTGGATCAACGATATGTTCCACACTTACTCACAGGAAGTACCCACCTTGAAGTAAGGTACCGGAATGGACGAAAGCATCCCCACTCCCGACGTCAACCGGCGGATGTGCCCCTCCCGGCTCGTACTGGAACATGTCACCAGCCGTTGGGGCGTGTTGGTGCTGGCCGCTCTGCTGGAGCGCTCGTACCGCTTCAGTGAACTGCGCCGCGCGGTCGACGGTGTCAGCGAGAAGATGCTCGCCCAGACCCTTCAGACCCTGGAGCGGGACGGCTTCGTCCACCGCGACGCCAAGCCGGTCATCCCGCCGCGCGTGGACTACACCCTCACCGATCTGGGCCGCGAGGCGGCCGAGCAGGTGTGGGGGCTGGCGCGCTGGACGGAACGGCGGCTGGAGGCGGTGTTCACGGCCCGCGAGGCGTACGACGAGGCGCGCGCGCTCGCGCCCCAGCCCGGACCCCAGCCCGCGTCCCAGCAGGCACCCCGGTCCGCGCCCCGGCCCTCGTCGCGGCCCGCACCCCGGCCCGCGCGGCGGTAGTCCGCCCACGGCGAGGCCGGACCCCTCCGAGCACCCATTCCCTTCGCGTCCGCGAACGCGGGCTCCCAGTCGCGCCGTTGCGCGCTCTCCGCCGGACAGGGCCCCGCCCCCCGGGCGTTCCGTCGCCCCTCGCACCGGCACGGCACACCTTTTGATGAATCATTAGAAAGTTCCAGAGATTCGTACCGAACCTCTGGACAGTCTTCACGCGGCGCTCTAATGTCTCGGCCCACCGAGACATTGTTTCGTCGCGGTAACACCGCAGCCGATCGGCGTTCACCCGAACGCCGTTCACCTCACGAGTCTTTCCACGTCTCTCCCCCCATGGCCGGGCCACCGCCCGTCACGAGGCGCTGCGCCGACCGCCGTCACGACGGTCGTCGCACACGCACCGTGCAGCACCCCCGTCGCAGGACGGGGCAACCGGCCGGGTCACCGACTCTGCCGTGACCGCAGCTGAAGGGAAGCGACATGAAGATCCGTACGTTCATCGCGACGGCCTCACTGGTGGCATCCGGGAGCCTGGTGGCCTTCTCCGGCTCCGCCCAGGCCGCCCTCTACACCACCTGTGTCGGTGACGGAGGCGCCGTGACCGTCAGCAACGACCTGGTCGTCCCGGCCGGGAAGTCCTGCACCCTCACCGGCACCAAGGTCAAGGGCTCGGTGACGGTCGAGGCCGGCGCCGACCTCGTCGCGGCGGGCGCCACCTTCAACGGCGCGGTCAACGTCGAGGAGAACGCCTACCTCGACCTGACCGACACCACCGTCAAGGGCGCGCTGACGACCGAATCCGCGTTCGGCACGCACCTGGAGAAGAGCAACCTCAAGGCGGTCGACGCCACCGAGGGATTCGTCTACGCGGTCGACTCGACGCTCGGCGGGAACGTCACCACCGAGAACGGCGAGCTGTACGTCTCCGGCAGCACCCTCAACGCGGCGCTGACGGGCGAGGGCAACCAGTACACCGACGTGTACGACTCCACCGTCAAGGGCGCGCTCACCGTCAACGGGAACACCCTGGGCGGCGTGTTCTGCGCCAGCGAGGTGTACGGCGTCGCGACGTACTCGGGCAACGCCGACAACCTCCAGATCGGCGGCGAGGGCCTGCTCGGATCCTGCGCGGGCGCCTCGTACTTCGGCGGCAACCTGGTCGTCACCGACAACACCGCGAACTCCGTGCTCGACAACGCGATCGTGCGCGGTGGACTCACCGCGACCGGCAACAACCCCGTCCTGGTCGTAGGCGAGTTGGCGCGTATCCGCGGCGCCGTCACCGGGGACACCGCCGCCGCGTCCGCCGCCCGCTCCGCCAAGAAGGCCGCGCCGCAGGACCGTGGCGCCGAGCTGGCCGAGAAGGTCGCCGAGCGTGCCGCGGCCGCGAAGGCCGACGCCCACGAGGCCGGCAAGTCCCGCCTCTGACGCCCAGCGGCACCCGCCGCGACACCAGCGGGTGACGGCGACCGCCCCCGTCGCCGTACCTGCGAACCCCCGCGACCGCGCACCAACGCGGCTCGCACCAACGCACCGCTCGGCGCTTCCCCTCCCGCCGGCACAGCAGTCACCCTCCGCCGTCGTGGCGCGCACCGCCGAGAGCAGTACTCCGGCCGCGCGCGCCCCGGTTCGTACCCTCTTCTCCTCATTCCCAGGAGTGACCGTGAGCCACATTCACAAGTCCTTCGATCGCAGGGACTTCCTGCGCGCCACCGCCGGCACCACCGTGGCCCTCGCCGCCGCCTCCGTCACCGGGGCCGCCGCGACCTCCGCCGCCGCCGCGCCGAGCAATCTGTCGATCCCCAAGGACCGGATCGGCATCCAGCTCTACAGCATCCGCGACAAGGTCAGCGCACTCGGCTTCGCCGTCGTCCTCACCGAGTTGGCCCGGATCGGCTACAAGGAGATCGAGTTCGCCGGATACACCCAGAGCACCTCCATCCTGGGCCGGCAGATCACCCTCCAGGAGATCCGCAAGCTGCTCGACGACAACGGCCTGCGCGCGGTCGGCAGCCACGTCGGCATCGGCAACTTCCGCTCCAACCTCCAGGGCGAGCTGGACGCCGCGCAGATCCTCGGCATGCCGCACGTGGGCACCGCCAACGCGCCGACGAACGTCAACACCGTCGCGGGCTACCGCGCCGCCGCCGACGAGTTCAACGTCTGGGGCGCCGCGGCGACCGCGCGCGGTCTGAAGCTCTACCAGCACAACCACGCGGGCGAGTTCGCGTTCGCCACCGACCAGCCGTCGGTCCGGCTGTACGACGTGTTCCTCAAGAACACCGACCCGCGCCACGTCTATCTGGAACTGGACATCTACTGGGCGTACGTGGGCCAGTACCGCTACCCCGGGTTCGACCCGGCCGCGTACGTGCGCAACCAGCCGTACCGCTACCCGCTGTTCCACATGAAGGACGGCGACGCCAACTCGGCGAACGCCAACGGCTTCGACATCGTCGAGTTCGGTGCCGGAGACCTCCCTTACGAGAAGTTCGTCCGCGACATCGGGCCGCGCGCCTCGCACGTCGGTATCTGGGAGCAGGACACCGCGCCCAACACCCTGCCGAACCCGCCCGGTTCGCTCGGTGCGGCCGAGCGCAGCTTCACGGCACTCAAGGGACTCCTCGGCTGAGCGAGCCTCCCCCGAAGAGCACACGAGGCGCCTCCGCGCGCGGAGGCGCCTCGCTGTGTTCCGTCCGCTCCCCTACCGCCAGCGATCGAGGAGACGTATCACCGTGCACCGCACCCTGAGACGCATGATCACAGGGGTCCTGCTCGTGGCACTGCCCGCGCTGGGCGGTGTGGCCGTCGCGCCCGCCGCCCAGGCACACCCGGGCCACGAACACGCCCTGGACTGGTCGAACTACGAGAAAGTCACCCTGACGAAGGACACCGGCGAGCCGATCGACCTCGCCGTGCTGCCCGACAACCGTGTCCTGCACACCGCCCGCAACGGCGACGTGCGGCTCACCGACCCCGGCACCGGTGTCACGAAGGTCGTCAACCACGTCGACGTGTACCAGAACTCCGAGATGGGGTTGCAAACGGTCACGCTGGACCCGGACTTCGCCACCAACAAGTGGGTCTACCTCTACTACTCGCCGCCGCTGAACACCCCGGCCGGCTCCGCGCCGCAGACGCTGCCCGCGGGGCAGACCGACGCGTACTGGAAGCAGTGGGAGGGGTACGACACCCTGACCCGCTTCAAGTGGACCGGCGACAAGCTCGACCTCTCCACCGCCCAGGAGATCATCCGGGTCGACGCCAACCGCGGCCAGTGCTGCCATGTCGCGGGTGACGTGGACTTCGACAGCAAGGGCAATCTCTACCTCGCGACCGGCGGCAACACCCCGGCGTCGGGCCCGAACGTCAACGGTTACACGCCGATCAACGACGCGGCCGGCTTCAACCCGGGTCTCGACGAGCGCCGTGGCGCAGGCAGCACCAACGACCTGCGGGGCAAGATCCTGCGGATCGCCGTCCAGGAGGACGGCAGCTACACCGTCCCGGACGGGAACCTCTTCGAGCCGGGCACGGCCAAGACCCGCCCCGAGATCTTCGTGATGGGTCTGCGCAACCCCTTCCGGCTCGCGGTGGACCGTGAGACCGACGCCGTCATGTGGGGCGACTACGGCCCCGACGCCGGCACCGCCGACCCGAACCGCGGCCCGATGGGTTACGTCGAGTGGCAGACCACGACCAAGCCGCTGAACGGCGGCTGGCCGTACTGCACGGGTGACAACACCAAGCCCTACCGGGACTTCGACTTCGCCACCCTCACGCCCGGCCCCGCCTTCGACTGCGCGAAGCCGGTCAACGACTCCCGCTGGAACACCGGCCTCACCGAGCTGCCCCCGTCCGCGCCGGCCACGCTCTGGTACGGCGACAAGGACAGCGACCAGCCGTGGCCCGAGCTGACGGCCTTCCGCGGTCCCGGTGGTCCGGGCGGCCAGGCCCCGATGGGCGGTCCGGTCTACCACTACGACGCGGACAACCCCTCGCCGGGCAAGTTCCCGGAGTACTGGGACGGCAAGGCGTTCTTCGCGGAGTTCTCGCAGGACTACGTGGCCGCGTTCACGCTCGACGGTCCCGACGGCCCTGTGAGCAAGCTGGAGAACGTGCTGCCCAACAGCCAGCGTTCGCAGAACGGCATCCCGCAGTGGGACAACCCGATGGACCTGGAGTTCGGCCCGGACGGCGCGCTCTACGTCCTGGACTACGGTGACGGCTTCTTCCGGCAGAACCCCGACGCGGGTCTCTACCGGATCGACTACGCCGAGGGCAACAAGGCTCCCACCGCCGTGATCAAGGCCGACAAGACGTCCGGCCAGGCCCCGTTGCAGGTCTCGTTCAGCGCGACCGGCTCCAGTGACCCGGAGAACGGCGACCTCACCTACCAGTGGGACTTCGACGGCGACGGCACGTTCGACGCCACCGGGCCGACGACCACGCGTACGTATCCGGACAACGGGCAGTTCCAGGCCCGGCTCAAGGTCACCGACCCGCAGGGCAAGTCGGGTCTCTCCAGCCGTCAGATCACCGTGGGCAACACGGCGCCGACGGTACGGATCACCTCGCCGCCCGACGGCGGGTTCTTCAACTGGGGCGACGCCGTGCCGTACGGCATAGCCGTCGAGGACCCGGAGGACGGCACCACGCCGGACTGCGCCAAGGCCGCCTGGACCTTCGGTCTCGGGCACAACCAGCACGGGCACCCGGTCAACAGCGGCACCGGTTGCACGGGCGGCGTAGCGACGCCGGCCGACGCGGGGCACGGTGACACCGAGAACGTCTTCGGCGTTCTCGGCATCACCTACACCGACAAGGGCGCGGGCGGCGTGCCGCCGGCCACCGGTGACGCCCAGGTGGTGCTCAACCCGGCGCTGATGCAGGGCGAGCACTACGACTCGGCCGAGGGTGTCACGATCGCGGACGACACCACGGCGTCCGGCCAGCGCAAGCTGACCTCCTTCGACGCGGGTGACTGGATCGCGTACGACCCGGTGTCGTTCGCCGGGATCAACGGGGTCAAGACCCGGGCGAGTGGCGCCGGCACACTGGCGCTGCGCTGGGGCTCGGTGGACGCGGAGCCGTTCGCGACGGTGCCGGTACCGGCCGGTGAGGGCTGGCAGACCGTCACCACCGCGCTGGGCAACGCCCCTTCGGGGACCGGCGAGGTCTTCGTCACCACCTCCGGTGGTGTCGAGCTGGACTCGCTGACCTTCCAGGGCGCGGGTGTCGCGGACAAGACCGCGCCCAAGGTCACCGCCACGCTCAACCCGCCCCGGCCCAACGGTGACGACGGCTGGTACACCAGCAACGTGACGCTCGCGGTCGCGGCGACCGACAACGGGACGGTCGCCAGCCGTCAGTACTCGATCGACGACGGGGCCACGTGGCAGTCGGCGAACGCGGCCGTCACGCTGTCCCGCGAGGGCGCCACGACGGTCCGTTACCGGGCGACCGACAACGGCGGCAACGTCTCCGAGGTGGGCTCGCTCACCGTACGGATCGACCGCACCGGTCCCACGGTGACCGCCACCGGTATCGACGCCGACGGCGTCTACGGGGACTCCAAGCGCCCGACGCCGGTCTTCTCGGCGACGGACGCGGTGTCCGGCGGGGCGACCGTGACGGCCACGGTGGACGGCAAGGCCGTCACCTCCGGCCAGGCGCTGGAACTCTGGCGACTGCCGCTCGGGAACCACGACCTCACGGTCAGGGCCCGAGACAAGGCCGGCAACACCACCACGAAGACGGTGGCCTTCACCACCCGTACCTCCTACGCGGACATCCGCGCGCTGATCACCCAGCTGCGGGCCGACGGCCTGATCACGGCACAGGGACAGCAGCGGCTGACCGTACGGCTCGGGCAGGCCGAGGCACACGCCGACGCGGGCCGCACCAGTCAGGCCGCGGCCGTACTGGAGTCGTTCGCCGGCTACACCGCCGACACCGCCCTGGTGCCGGACAGCGCGGCGGGCGCGGCCCTGGCACGGGACGCCCGGGCGCTGAAGGGAGGCGCCACCGGCTGACGCCATGACTCACAGGGCTGCCCCGCCGCCACGCCCCGCTCTCATCGGCGGGGCAGTTCTGTGCGCGGGCCCGGCTCCCTCGCGGAGGGGGCCGGGCCCAGTTCCGTCAACAATGCGGCAACTTTCGACGTTCTGTGAAAAAGTTGCCGGGGGCCGCCCGCGTACCGCCCCGTACGCCCGCGCTCCGCCCCCGCTCCGCCGCGCGACACCTCCCGAAAGCTGTCCGAAGGCGTCCAGAGGAAGTGAGTCCGTGAGCATCCAGTACCGCGTGTTGAGTCTGCTGCGAGACAACGGCCCGCTGTCCCGCGCCCAACTCGCGGACCGGCTGGAAGTTCCCCGTCCGCGGCTGCTCGGCGAACTCGACCGCATGGTCGCCGCCGGGCGGGTCAGCGAGGCGGGCCCCGCCGCGTCGCGCGGCGGGCGGCGCTCCACCCTCGTCCAGCTCGACCCCGGTCTGCGGTTCGCCGCCGTCGATCTGGGCGCCAGCTCCGTCGACATCGAGATCACCGACGGCGCGCTCGCGCCGGTGGCCTCCATCTCCGAGCCCGCCGACATCCGCTCGGGCCCGGTCGCCGTGCTCGGCCGCGTCAGCGAACTGCTGCGCGCGATGGCCGACCAGGGGCACTACACGCGGCTCGACGCGATCGGTATCGGTCTGCCGGGGCCCGTCAGTTTCCGGGAGGGCGTACCGGTCTCGCCGCCGATCATGGTGGGCTGGAACCGCTTCCCCGTACGGGACACCCTCGCCCACGCGCACGGCTGCCCCGTCGTGGTCGACAACGACGTCAATGTGATGTCCCTCGGGGAGCAGCACAGCGGTGTCGCGAGGACCGTCGACCATCTGCTCTTCGTGAAGATCGGCAGCGGTATCGGCTCCGGCATGCAGCACCACGGCCGTATCTACCGGGGCGCGGAGGGCTGCGCCGGCGACATCGGGCACGTCCAGGTGGAGGCCGAGGCGGACGGGCCCGTCTGCTCCTGCGGGAACACCGGCTGTCTGGAGGCGTACTTCGGCGGGGTGGCGCTGGCCAGGGACGCGACGGAGGCCGCGAAGTCGGGCCAGTCGCCCGCCCTCGCCGAACGGCTCGCCGAACGGGGGGTGTTGACCGCCCAGGATGTCGCGCAGTGCGCGGACGGCGGCGACAACACCTGCGTCAACCTCATCCGGGCGGGTGGCCATCGGGTGGGGCAGGTGCTCGCCACTCTGGTCAGTTTCATGAACCCGTCGATGATCGTGATCGGCGGCGGTCTGACGGGGCTCGGCTATCCGCTGCTCGCCGAGATCCGCAGCGTCGTGTACAAACGCTCGCTGCCCCTCGCCACGGGCAATCTGCCGATCGTCATGTCCGAACTGGGTCCGCGCGCGGGCGTCGTGGGCGCGGCGCTGCTGGCGAGCGAACTGGCGTACGGCGAGGAGTCCTGACGGGCCCGGTCCAGCCCGTACGGCCGTCCCGAGTGGCACCCGGGCACGCGGTCGGCGACCATGACCGGAACCGGGCGGGGTGTCCGCACCGGTGAGCCCGGCGGCGAGGGCGACCGGAGGAGGAGAGCCGACATGATCGATTCCGCGGACATCCGCGAATGGCGTACCCACGAGGTCGTCGACTCCGAGGGGCGCAAGATCGGTTCGCTGGAGGCGGTCTACGTCGACACCCGCACCGACGAGCCTGCCGTGGCGACCGTGCTGATCGGCGTGCCGACCCGGCGCCGCCTGGTCTTCGTCCCGCTGGCGGGAGCAGTCGTGGGGCCGGCGTACGTCAGGGTCAACTACTCGAAGACCGCCGTGAAGGACGCGCCGTCGATGGGCACGGACGACGTGCTGCCCGCGGAGGACGAGCAGGCTGTCTTCTCCCACTACGGCCTGCCCTACCAGCCGGGCCCCAGCGGCGAACGCCAGCTCGCCCGCCGCTGACCCGCCGCACGGTGGAGAGCCTGCCGCGGCCCGGGCCGCTCAGGGCAGCCGCGTAGCGTCGGCGACGGCCCCGGTGTCCCAGTAGAACGGCCGGACCTCGGCGATCCGGCCGTCGGTGACCGTGACCGTCTGGAGGATCGGGAAGGCCAGCTCACGGCCGGTGGCCCGCGCGCGGGCCCGGACCCGGGTGAGTACCACGGCGGGGCCCCCGTGCGCCCCGGTGGCGAGGAATTCCTGCTCCACCATGTCGAAGGACTCCCACACGCCGCTCATTGACCGAAAGAACCTCTCCATGCCGTCGTGGCCACGCCAGGTTCCGCCGTACGGCAGGGCCTCGGCCTGACGCAGTACGACGTCGGGCGAGAAGAAGGGGGCGAGCACGTCGAACGAGGCGGCGCCCGGCCCGCCGGCCGCCAGGTACCGCGCCTCGGCCGCGTACATGCCGGTGAGGACGGTCATCGGGTTCGTCATGCTCCGAGCATGATCGGTCCGGCAGGGCCGCACCGGCGGCAATCGGACATCGACCTGGCCGGGGGCCAGGGGTGCCTCAGCGCTGCTCCGCCTCGACGAACGCCTTCACCGCGGTGGTCGCGGCCCGCTCCACCAGCGCGATGCCGGAGCGGTAGGACTGCTGCCCGTCGGACAGCACCGCGACGAGCAGGGTGTGGCCCCCGTACTCGACGCGCCCGATGCTGTTGACGTCCCACAGCTTCTTCTCGCCGCGCGGCAGCCAGCCGTTCTTCAGCGCCGGTGTGGCGCCGGCCTTGCCGTCGTCGGCGGCGGATATCCCCCACCGCTGTTTCGCCTCGACCGTGCTCATGAGTGAGCGCAGATAGCCGCGGGAGGGCTCGGTGAGCGGGGAGTGGGCGTCGCCGAGAACCGCCTCCAGGAGCACCATCTGGTCGGCCGCGGTGGTGCGGGTCAGGCCCCAGTGGCCGTCCTTGTCGGTGCGGGTGTCCTTCAGGCCGAGGCGTTTGTTGGCGGCGTTCAGGCCGTCGGTGCCGCCGATCACCTTCCAGAGCCTGTTCGTCGCGGCGTTGTCGCTGTTGCGGATCATCGCGTCGGCCAGCTTCTTCTGCTGCGCGGTGAGGGGCGCTCCGCGGTCCTGCGCGTCGAGCAGGAGGGCCGCGAGTATGTCGACCTTGACGACGCTGGCCGTGTCGAAGGCGCCGGTGTCCTCGCCGTACACGGCCGTGTGCCGGGCGTCGAGGTCCTCGACGGCGACGGTGTAGCGGCCGTCGCCCGCGGGCAGCGCGTCGAGCGCCTTGCTCATCGCGCTGTCGACGCCGGCCGGCGTGGCCGCGGTACGGGCGGGGCCGTCGGCCGCGTGGGCGGCGGTGAGTACGGAGGCGGGCACCGTCACGGCGAGTGCGAGTGCGGCCACGGCCAAGGTCGGCAGTCTGCGGAAACTAAGCACAAACCGGACATTAGGCAATGCGGGCCCCGTTAGGCAACGTGCGTATGGTCACACGGACGCCGGTACCCGGCCCGGCGGGCGGCCGGACCGGGTACCAGGACGACGGCCGCTCAGCAGGTCAGATCGCGGCCCGGCGCGGTGCGCAGCACGCGCGTGAACTGCTTGTACAGCTCGACCCTGTGTTCCATCTGCGCGGGGTTGCCGCCGTCGCACTCGGCGGATCCGTTCAGGCTCCAGATCGTCTGGCCGAAGCCCTTCCTGTTCACCATCGCGTCGTGCCCGGTCATCGTGCCCGGCCCGGACTGGGTGTTCCAGTACCAGAGGGCCGTCATCCAGGCCACGGCCGGATCGGTCTCGACCAGCCACGGGTTGTTGAGCAGGTCGAGGCCGAGCGCGTCGCCGGCCGCCTTGTAGTTGAAGTTCCAGCTCAGCATGATCGCGCCGCGCCCGTAGTACGCGTCCCGCCCGGCCGGGCAGCCGTAGGGCTGGGTGTCGTCGCAGAAGATCGGATACATGTCGGGGTTCTGCGACACCACGTAGAACAGCCCGCCGGTCTCATGGCTGATGTTGGCGAGGAAGGCCGCGGCCTCCTGCTTGCGGGTGGTGCGGCTGCCGGTCTTCGCGAAGCCGGGGTACGCCTCGGTGGCCTCGATGAGGCCGTCGTACGTGAAGAACGGATCCCGGTCCGGGAACATCCGCTCGAACTGGGCCTCGCTGACGGCGAAACGGGGCTTGTGGTGCGGCGCCCGCGCCTCGTCCGCCGCCCGGCCCACCGCCGCCGCGGGCAGCGCGGCGACCAGCAGTCCGCAGACGAGCAGCAGGGCGGCCATGACGGCCGTGGTGCCTCTTCTCAACACAGGTTCACTCCTGAACGGTGTGGGGGATCAGGACGTTCACGGGGACCGGCGTCCATCCACAACTGCGTTCCCGCAGAGCGCGGTTGCACGGGCACCGCCGCGCAGAGGCTACGGGCAGCGGCCCACCCAAGGAAAGGTCCATACCAATTCTTTGAACAACGGAGATCCTTCACCTCCCCGGCAGGACCCGTACCTCCGCGCTCGGCGGCAGCTTGGCCCACCAGTGGCCGTACCGGCCGTACACCCCCGGCTCCCGGTCGGCGAGCAACGCCGTCAGCGACCGGGCCTCCGCCGCGAGACCCGCCCAGGTCTCCTCCGACAGCGGGTGGAAGGCCCGTGCCTCGATGCCCTCGGCGACCGGTCGCCACACCCCGGCCACGTACCCGTCGACCAGCAGGGTCGGCAGCACGTCGCCGTTGATCCGGATGACGAGCCTGCGGTAGTCCGGCGGAAGGACCCGGCTCCGGTCGGAGTAGGCCAGCAGCGTGCTGTCCCACATCGCCATCAGCCGGGGCGGCGCCGGCGTGTCGCCGTCCGGGCGCGACGCGCCCGGCACGTCGTACAGCTCCGTACCGTCCGGCCCCTCCAGTACGTCGAGGCCGCCCGCCAGGGCCTTCAGGGCCTCTCTGACACGCGCCCGCTGGATGAGGGCGAACTGCGCCATGTCCGCCACCGACGCCGGGCCGAACCCCTCCAGATAGCGCGTTATCAGCTTCGGCAGGGCGGCGTCGGACGCCGCCTTGTCGCGGACCGCCGGCCAGGGACTCGCGACGTACGACGGCCGGGAGCCGAACGACCAGGGCGTCCCGGTCGGGGCGTGCAGCAGCGGTGCGTATCCCCGCAGCCCGCGCCATGCCCCGGGGCCGGGCGGCGCGCCGAGCCGCTCCCCCAGCCACACCTCCAGCTCGGCGGCGGTCCGCGGGTGCCCGGCGTGCTCCAGCAGCGCGGGGACGAGCACATCGGCGTCGTCCGGGGTGAGCCCCGACGCGGTGAAGCGGCTGTCGAGCCTGGCGGCCCGCACCGTGGGCTCCACCGCCTCCCGGAACGTCCGGTGGTCATCGGCGTGGACGGCGTGCAGCGTGATCCGCATCAGCGTCGCCTTCACCACCTCGTAGCCGTTGAAGGCGGCGTCGAGAGCGGCCGGATCGAAGTCGGTCGTCCTGTTCCACAGCGCGAGGTACGGCGAGGCCGCCTGCTGGGCCTGGAGGGCGACGACGCGGACCGCGTCGGCGACGCCGAGCGGTTCACGGCGCAGGAGGAGCTGGCGGGCGAGGGTGGAGCGGTTCAGCTCCTGAGCGGTGATCTTCACGCGGGGATTCTCCCGCCCGCGGGCCCGCGAACGCCACTGTCGGCGGCCGGTGGTCGCCGTCGGCAACCGGCCACCGCGGGCGGCTCGCGTCAACCTCCGGAACGACCCACTCCCGATGCGGTCCGGGCCGCCGGACAGGCCCTAAGCTCGGCCAATGGCCAAGTATTTCGACGTACACCCCGAGAATCCCCAGCGCCGCACCATCACCGGCGTGGCCGAGAGCATCCGGTCCGGCGCGCTCATCGCGTACCCGACGGACTCCTGTTACGCGTTGGGCTGCCAGCTGGGCAGCCGCGACGGCATCAGCCGGATCCGGTCCATCCGCGACCTCGACGACCGGCACCACTTCACCCTCGTCTGCCAGAACTTCGCGCAGCTCGGTCAGTTCGTGCAGATCGACAACGACGTGTTCCGCGCCATCAAGGCGGCGACGCCCGGCAGTTACACCTTCATCCTGCCGGCGACCAAGGAGGTGCCGCGTCAGCTGCTGCACCCGAAGAAGAAGACCGTCGGGGTCCGGATCCCGGACCATGTCGTCGCCCAGGCCCTGCTCGCCGAGCTCGGGGAGCCGCTGCTCTCCAGCACGCTGCTGCTGCCCGACGACGGCGAGCCGATGACGCAGGGCTGGGAGATCAAGGAACGGCTCGATCACGTGCTGGACGTCGTGGTCGACTCGGGCGACTGCGGCACCGAGCCGACCACCGTCATCGACTTCTCCGGCGGTGAGCCGGAGATCGTGCGCAGGGGGGCGGGCGACCCCGCGCGGTTCGAGTAGGCGGTACGGCTCCGGGCGGCGCCGGACCCCTGCCGGTCTCGCGTCGCCGCCCCGGGCCCGCGCGTCTACGCTGGTCTGAGGCTGTCCGGACCGTGCTCCCGGCCGCGTCTTCCGTGCCTTTCGGCCGTGCTCGCCGGTGTGCCCTTCGACCGTCCGGGCGGAGGAAGGAAGTCGCGCCATGGCGATCATCTCGCGCGGATTCCACGGCCGGAGGCCCGCCCCCGGCCGGGAACTGCCGCCCGGACAGTACGAGGTCCACGACTTTCCCGTCCTCTCCGCCGGGCCCACACCGCGCGTGACGCGCGAGGAGTGGGAATTGACCCTCACCACCGAGACGGGCACCCGGCACACCTGGGACTGGGCGCGGCTGATGGCGCTGCCCGGCGAGACGCCGACGGTCGACCTGCACTGCGTGACGAAGTGGTCGAAGTTCGGCACCCGCTGGGAGGGCGTCTCGCTCGACGTCCTCATGGCGGACGTCGAGACGGCGGCCGAGTACGCCCTCGTCCACTCCTACGGTGGCTATACGACCGATCTCCCGCTGGCGGACCTGCTCGACGGCAAGGCGTGGATCGCCCACCGTTACGACGGCGAGGAGCTGGCCCCGGAGCACGGCGGCCCGGCGAGGCTGCTGGTCCCGCACCTGTATCTGTGGAAGTCCGCGAAGTGGGTGCGCGGGATCGAGCTGCTGCCGGCCGACGAGCCGGGGTTCTGGGAGAGCCTGGGCTACCACTCGTACGGAGACCCGTGGCGCGAGCAGCGGTACCAGGGCGACTGATGACTGGGGCGGCGGGCACGGCGGGCGTGCGGCTGCGCTGGCTGGTGGCCGAGCTGGTCGACCGGCGCACCGAGTCGCGGACGGCCAGGACGCTGGTGTTCGACGTGCCCGGCTGGCCGGGGCATCTGGCGGGCCAGCACGTCGACGTACGGCTGACGGCCGAGGACGGCTACAGCACACAGCGCAGCTACTCGCTGGCGTCCGCGCCGGACGGCGACCGCGTCGAGCTGACGGTGCAGCGGGTTCCGGACGGTGAGGTCTCGCCGTATCTGCTGGACGGTCTGGAGCCGGGCGACCGGGTGGAGCTGCGCGGTCCGGTCGGCGGCTGGTTCGTCTGGCGGCCGGAGCAGCGCGAGCCGGTACTGCTGGTGGCCGGTGGCTCCGGGCTGGTGCCGCTGATGTCGATGGTGCGGGTGCGCGGCGCCGTGGGCGGGCGGGCGCCGTTCCGGCTGCTCTACTCCGTACGCGAGCCGGGCGATCAGCTGTATGTGCCCGAACTGCGTCACGGGGCGCCGGGTCTCGACACGGCGTATCTCTACACGCGCGCCGCCCCGCCCCGACACCCCAGGCCGGTGGGCCGGTTGCGGACGGCGGACCTGGTCCGCACGGGCTGGTCGGCGGAGCTGCGACCCACGTGTTACGTGTGCGGGCCGACGGGTTTCGTCGAGTCGGCCGCGTCGCTGCTGACCGGCCTCGGCCACGCCCCCGACCGGATCAGGACCGAACGCTTCGGCCCCAGTGGAGGATGAGATGGACGTCGACCGGACTCGTGACGAGGCGCATGAGAGGGACGAGGCGCATGGGAGCGGCGCAGGGGACGAGAAGGACGAGGCGTACGAGGACGGCAACGCGCTCGGCGGGCCGCTCTCCGAGATCTTCGCGGTCGACCTGACCGCCGCCGTCGGCCGTTGCGCCGGGTGCGGCGCCACGGGCCCGATGGCCCGGCTGCGCGTCTACGACCGGGCACCGGGTCTGGTGGCCCGGTGCCCGGACTGCGCGCGGGTGGTGCTCCGGCTGGTCCGGGGGCCGGACACCGCGTGGCTCGACCTCCAGGGCGCCTCCTCACTGAGGATTCCCCTCGGCCCGGCGTCCTGATCCCCGGACTCGTCGCGGCGTCAGGCGCCCACCCCGCGGTGTCAGGCGCCCACCCTCCGTTTGTTCCAGACGTCGAACCCGACGGCGGCCAGCAGCACCAGCCCCTTGATGACCTGCTGGTAGTCCGTGCCGATGCCGACCAGGGACATTCCGTTGTTGAGGACACCGAGGACGAGACCACCGATGATCGCGCCGAACACCGTGCCGACGCCGCCGCTCATCGACGCGCCGCCGATGAACGCCGCCGCGATGGCCTCCAGTTCGAAGTTGACGCCCGCCTGCGGGACACCGGCGTTGAGGCGCGCCGCGTAGACGATCCCGGCCAGTGCGGCCAGCACGCCCATGTTGACGAAGACCAGGAAGGTGACGCGCCGGTCCTTGACGCCGGAGAGTTTCGCCGCCGCGCGGTTGCCGCCCAGCGCGTACACATGGCGGCCGACGACCGCGTTGCGCATGACATAGCCGAAGCCGATGAGCAGCGCGGCGAGCAGGAGCAGGACGACCGGGACGCCGCGGTAGCTCGCGAGGGTCATGGTGAAGGCGAGGACCGCCGCGGCGAGTGCCACGCACTTGGTGAGGAAGAGGTTGCGGGGCAGGACCTCCAGGTCGTACTCCTTCTGGCGGCGGCGGTCCCGGACTTCCTGGAGCAGGGCGAACGCGAGCAGCGCCAGCCCCAGCAGGAGTGTCAGATTGTGGTAGTCGGTGGCCGGTCCGATCTCCGGGAGATAGCCGGTGGAGATCTTCTGGAAGCCTTCGGGGAACGGACCGAGCGAGCGGGACCCGAGGAAGATCTGTGTCCCGCCGCGGAAGAGGAGCATCCCCGCGAGGGTGACGATGAACGAGGGGATGCCGACGTACGCGATCCAGAATCCCTGCCAGGCACCGGCCACCGCGCCGATGGCGAGGCCGAGCACGAGCGCGAGCACCCACGGGATGTCGTGTTCGACCATCATCACGGCGCACGCGGCCGAGACGAACGCGGCCAGGGAGCCGACGGACAGGTCGATGTGGCCGGCGATGATGACGATCATCATGCCGATGCCCAGCACCAGGATGTAGCTGTTCTGGAGGACCAGGTTGGTGACGTTGTTCGGCTTGAGGAGTACGCCGTCGGTCCATATCTGGAAGAGCACGACGATCAGCGCGAGCGCGATGAGCATGCCGTACTGCCGCATGTTGCGCCGTGCCGCGTCCAGCAGC
>NZ_JARJHW010000152.1:0-17976 GCF_040560175.1 Streptomyces panacea | reverse complement strand
GGCCCGGCCGGACGTCCCCGCGGCGTACGCCGACAGCGGCGGGCGGCCGGGGTGTGTGGCAGCGGGGGCACGAGGAACAGCAGGGCGGCGAGGGTGAGCGCGAGGGACGCGGGCATGCCGAACAGGGCGGCCGACCCCAACGCGCCGGGTACGGCGAGCAGTCGGACGGCCAGCTCGGCCACCCCGTACGCGAGTGATCGAGCCGGCCTGATGTCGTGCTCGCACCAGAGCCGCAGCCGGTCGAAGGACCAGGCCGTCGCCCAGCCCATCAGCGGCCGGAACACCCACCGGTCGGCGACGGCGCCGAACCGGCCCCAGCGGGGGCGGTAGTCGTAGCCGGTGAGGAAGCGGATGCCGTCGGGCGTGGGCACATAGCGCCAGTACCCGCTGCCCTCCGCGAGGAGGGAGAGGGGGTGCGACGAGGCGAACCTCAGTACGCTGACGCGCCGCCCGTCGGCCCCGCCGCTCTCCCCCGCGCTGACGCCGGTACCCGAGACGGTGAGAAAGGGCAGCACCCGGACCGCGTAGCGGAACCGCTGTGGCTCGCCCGGCGGACGGGGCAGGTGGTCGATCTCCGAGAAACGCAGATCCCACCGCCGGTGGTGCGCCGGATCCTGTGTCCGCTCCCAGAGCGTGTCCATCTCCGTACGGATGCGTGTCTCGACGTACAGGCCCATGCCGTCCCCCGGTCTCCGGCCCCACACTTGCTGATCGCCTCGCTCTTGAGCGACCGCTCAACTGAAAGTAGCAGCACTTTGAGCAGTCGCTCAAGAGGGGGTCCCACTGGGCGGCCGGACCGGCCTAGGCGAGCGGCCCGGCGTTCGTGCGCCTCTTCAGGAGGTGCCGCGTCGCGAAGGAGGCGGCGGCGCTCAGCACGAGGAGAGCGATCAGCGCCTGCGGCCCTTCGCCGGGAAAGACGTAGCCCGAGGGAACGGCCAGCACGAAGGCGGCCAGGTCGAACCAGAGCTCGTACCGTGCGTGCTCGCTCGCGGCCTCCGCCGGGGGTTCGTGCCTGTCGACCACATGCCGGATCACCAACAGCGTGCCGGCCGCGACGACGTTCACCCCGGCGTAGGCGGCCACGGCGATCCCGGCCTGGTTCCCGTAGGAGCCGAGGACGTTGGAGACGAACGGCAGCACGGTGATCGTCAGCAGGAGGAGCATGGTCAGCCGTACGAGCCTCGGCGGGCTGACGCGGACCGTTCGCATCTCGCTGCGGTGGCGTCGCCAGTAGCTCGCGATGGCGTAGAAGCTGACCAGGAACGACAGATAGCGCGGCTCCAGATCGGCGAGGGCCTCCCGCAGCGAGGCGTCGCTGGGGTCCTTGCCGAGGTCGGGCACCCGCAGGTCGAGGGCGAGCAGCGTCATGGCGATGGCGAACACGCCGTCGCACAGGGCGAACAGACGCGTGGTGCCCCGTTCGTCACGGGCCTCTTCGGTCAGGGTCTTCATAGCGGCTCCGGAAGGGACGTGCCCAGGAAGAGAGAGGGGAACAGGAACGTGACGAGTGGGCCACGAACGGACTCTCCGATCCACCGGACACGCCCCAGGGGCGCCCGTGGAACCTCAGTAGGAGGGCTGAGCGGATGCGGCGGACCTTCGGCGCCGGGACGCGTCGGCGATCGACGGGGGCAGGTATCCGGCGTCCCGCCCGGACAGGTTGGTGCCCGGCGGCACGATCTCGTCGATCCGGTCCAGCACGTCGCGGCTGAGGCGTACCTCGTCCGCTCCCAGCTGGCTCTCCAACTGCTCGTACGTCCGCGGCCCGATGATCGCGGACGTGACCGCCGGGTGTTCGATGACGAACGCCACCGCCAGTTGCACGAGCGTCAGCCCGGCCTCCTCGGCCAGCAGCGCCAGACTCTCGGCCGCTTCCAGCTTGGCCGCGTTCTCCTGGGCCGTGATGTCGAAGCGCGCCGCCTGCTGCTCGGACCGGCTGGAGGCGGGCTGCGCGGCGCCCTTGCGGAAGCGGCCGGACAGCCAGCCACCGGCCAGCGGGCTCCAGGACAGCACGCCGAGGCCGTAGCGCTGCGCCACGGGCAGCATCTCGCGCTCGATGCCACGTGCGAGCAGCGAGTACGGCGGCTGCTCGGTCGCCACCCGTTCCCGGCCGCGGCGCTCCGCGATCCACTGCCCCTCGACGATCGCCGACGGTTCGAAGGTGGAGGTGCCGATGTAGCGGATCTTGCCCTGGCGTACGAGATCGGTCAGCGCGCCCAGCGTCTCGTCGAAGTCGGTGTCCGGCTCGGGCCGGTGCACCTGGTAGAGGTCGATCCGGTCGGTGCCCAGTCTGCGCAGGCTGTTCTCGACCTCCTGGATGATCCAACGCCGGGAATTGCCGCGCTCGTTGGGCCCTTCGCCGAGGACTCCGTGGAACTTGGTCGCGAGGACGACACCGTCCCTGCGCCCGCCGGCCAGTGCCTTGCCGACGACGGTCTCCGACTCACCCGCCGAGTACACGTCGGCGGTGTCGACGAAGTTGATGCCCGAGTCGAGCGCGCGGTGGATGATCCGGACGCTGTCGTCGTGGTCGGTGTTGCCGCGGGCCCCGAACATCATCGTGCCGAGGCAGAGGGGGCTGACCTTCACACCCGTGCGGCCGAGGTTCCGGTACTCCGTCATCGTGCGCTCCCTGGCAGAGGTCGATCAGTGAAGTGGATCAGGCGAGTGGATCAGCGCGCCCAGTCTGCCCCGGACCACCGAACGTCAGCGACGTCCGTCCGGGTTGGCAACAGGACAGACATGTGACACCCGGTCACTTCCGGGGTCGCGTCCATAACCTTCACGCCGTACGGGGCAGCACCCGCGTGGATCGGCGTCATCCGTATGGAGGGCTCCGGCGGCAGGAGGTGTGATTCCTGCCGCCGACGCCACGCCGGACCGCCCGCACGGTGCGGTCCGGCGCGTGGGCCCGTCAGGCCAGCAGGTGCTTCCACTCCGTCGCGGTGAGTACGCCGGTCGAGTGGGCCCGGTTCGCGCCGGCGCGGTGCAGGGTGGTCACCGCCCGCGCGACGTCGGCGTTGTCGCCCGCCCTGACCTTCGGGGTGATCAGCGGCCAGATGTCCGAGCCGAGGTAGCCGGTCTCGTCCGTGCCGCCGCGGACCGTGGCCGCGCAGGTGTGCTTCTCCACGTGGTGCACGTCGGCCAGCTTCATCACCGCGCGCTTCGTGTCCGGGCCGAAGACCCCGTCCACCGGTACGTCCGAGAAGCCACGGGCACGCAGCAGGTACTGCGCGGCACGCACCTGGGGCCCGGCGGCCCCCGGCCGCAGCAGCGGCCAGACGGTGGGCCGGTCGGCCGGCGCGACACCCAGTGCGCCGGCGACCGCGTCGCGCAGCTCCCGCAGTCTGCCGTAGAGCACGTCGCCGGGGCATTCGGTGGAGTTGAAGTCGCGGTGGCCCATGATGTCGGCGACCGGCCGCCCGTACTGGGTGGCGATCCACGCGACGAGCTGGACGAGCGAGTTCCAGAGCGCGGCCGGTACGTCGACCTCCGTGTAGAGGCCTTCGTTCTCGATGCCGATGACCTCGCTGTTCCGGCCGCCGACGTTCGCGCCCTGGACGTGCCGCGTACCGCCGCGTACGGCGTCGAGGCTCTGGTGCCGGCCTTCGAGGACGAAGCCGCCGCGCGAGTTGGTGAACTGCTGACCGGAGTCACCCCAACCCTGGCCGTCCATATGGAAGTTCTGGATCGACCGGCAGATCGCCATCGCGTGCTCCAGCGAGTAGTCCTCGCTGTTGCCGGGCTCGGCGGTGTGGTGCACGACGATGTAGGTCGGCACCCGGTCGAGCACGACGATCTGCTGGCTGGGGGGCCGCGCGCCCCATTCGGTGGTGCTGTAGATCCGCGGCTCGGCCGCGGCGAGCGGCGATCCGGCCGCCGGGCGGCGGCTCGCGCGCGCCGGGGCGGCGTCGGCCGGTCCGTTCGCGGCGAGCCCGAGGGCGCCGGCCGCTGTGGCGGTCAGACCACCCCGCAGCACCGTACGACGGCCGGGGTCTGGCTTGGTAACCATGTCGATCTCCTTGGGAAGTGGGGGGGAACGCTCTCCCGGTCCACCGACAACGGGCATGCCGCGCAACAGGCGTACGCCACTCCGGTGGGGCGGAGTTGACGCGCGTCGACTGTCCGCGACGCATCCAGACAAGCAATCCCGCCATGTCCCCGACAACCCTGTCGGGCAAGCTATTTGACGCTCTTTCGGCTGACTGGAACCACGCGCGTTCGCGAATCACCCGTGGCACGACGAATCACCCCCGGCCGCCTTTGCTCGTACCAATGGCGGGGACCGGAGGAAGGGGAGACCGGAAGTCGCGGTTCTCGTCCGGGCATCCGATGTCGTCTTAGGCAGAACGGGGGAAATCTGCGGGTCCGTGTCTGATCACGTATCTCGGGGCGGTCCGATCACACGATGATCGCGTTTCATGACGCAGAGAAACGCGGCGGACGAGGACGGACCGTCTGCCACCGTCCCACGAAAGGTTCGACATGCTCCCCCTCCCCCGCGCTCTCCGCCTCGCCAGGGGCGCCCTGGCCGTCACCTCGCTCTGTACGTGCCTGCTCCTCACCGGATGCGCGGAGCACGCGCCCCCACCGAGAGCCGGGCAGCCCGCGGAGAGCCGGCCGCCGCAGAACCGGAGGGCGGAACGCCCGGCCACGGAGAGCAAGTCGGCGGACGGGGAGCACGTGGCGGGCAGGCCCGCCCAGCGGAACCAGGGCTCGCCGAACGAGGCGGCCCGCGGTCTTGCCGGTACGCCCGTGGAGGCGGCTCTGGTCCGTGAGATCCCCGGTCTCGGCCCGGCCACCCGATCCCGTATCCCCGTCGCCAGCCGCCAGGCGCTCGTCGTGAGCGGCGAGGGCCGCAAGTCGCCCCGGTCCGGCGTCGTGCTGTACGAGCGCGACGCGGACACGGGCTGGTCACCCGTCACCAACCGCTGGCCCGCGCACAACGCGCTGCGCGGCTGGACCTACGACCACCGGGACTCCGACCTGCGTTCGCCGATCGGTGTCTTCACACTCCGCGACGCCGGCGGCCGGCTCCCCGACCCCGGGGCCAGACTCCCGTACGACAGGAGCGGCGACTTCGAGGCCCCGGGCACCGGCTTCCTGGGTGAGCCGCTGGAAGGCTCCTTCGACTACGTGGTGGCCATCGACTACAACCGGATCCCGGGGACCACCCCGCTGAACACGACCCGCCCCCTCGGGCTCGGCAAGGGCGGCGGCGTCTGGATCCATGTCGACCACAAAGGCCCCACCCAGGCGTGCGTCTCGCTGTCGAGAACGCGGATGGTGGAACTCCTGCGTCTCCTCGACCCGGCGAAGCATCCCGTGATCGTGATGGGCGACGCGTTGGCACTGCGCGACTGACGCCGCCGGAGGGGCTCTTGCCGAGGAGAGCGCGATGGCGACAGGGTGGCTGCCACAACATCGGCAAGCACTCTCCCCCCACGAGTCATTCGAGGTGCCCGGCATGAGAAGCGACCGCACAGGAACAGGAACAGAGACAGGAACCGGAGGGCCGAGCCGCCGTCAGGTCGTCGGCATGGTGGCTGCCGCCGTCGCGACGCTCTCGGTGCCCGCCACGGCGACCGCGACCGCGACCCAGACAGCGACAGCGACAGCGACAGCTCCGGGAACGGCGACCCGCTCCCGGCAACCCCGCGCCACAGGGCCGCTGTTCATCGGTACGTACACCTCCAGCGGCGGTCCGGGCATCGGGCTCGCCACTTACGACACGGCTACGGGCCACATCACCGCCACCGGGACCCTCCAGGGCGTCGGCGACCCCTCGTACCTCACCGCGCACCCCGACGGCACCACCCTGTACGCGGTCAACGAGCGTCAGGACGGCGGCGTCACCGCGATCGCGCTGGGCGCGGACGGCGGCCACACGGTCCTCGGCACGCGCGGCACCGGCGGCTCGTCGCCCTGCCATCTGTCGGTGCATCCCGGCGGGCGGTGGCTGTTCAGCGCGAACTACGGCTCCGGCGATGTCGCCGTCCACCCCATCGAGGCGTCGGGCGCGCTGGGCGAGCGCACCGATCTGCTCACCCATTCCGAACCGGCTCCGGGGCCCGGCCAGAACGGCCCGCACGCGCATCAGATCGTCACCAGCCCGGACGGCGGCCATGTCCTCGCCGTCGACCTCGGCACCGACAGCGTCTATACCTACCGCCTCGACGAGACGGCGGGCACGCTCACCCGTGTCTCGTACGCGACGCTGCCCGCGGGCGCCGGGCCGCGGCATCTCGTCTTCCACCCGTCGGGGCAATTCGCCTATCTGGCCAACGAGTTGAACAACACGATCGCCGTCTGCGGGTACGCCCCCGACAGCGGGGCCCTCACCCCGGGCTCACCGTCGCCCACCGGCGCCGGCGGCGCGGGCGACAGTTTCCCGTCCCAGCCGGTGATCACCGCCAACGGCGCGTTCGTCTTCCTCGCCAACCGGGGGCACAACAGCCTGTCCCGCTTCGCGGTGGAGAACAACGGCGCCGGCCTGCGGCTGCTGGGCACGGTGCCGGTGGGCGGTGACTACCCGAGGCAGCTCGCCCTCTCCCCCGACGGGACGCTGCTGTTCGCCGCCAATCAGCGGTCGAACGCCGTGTCCGTCTTCCACGTCGACCAGGACAGCGGCCAACTGGCCTCGGCCGGACCGCCGTTCACATCACCGGTCGCCGTCTGCGTACTGCCGCTCTGAGACGACCGCCGCTCCGAGACCCGGGGCCCGCCGGTCCGGCCGGTCAGTTCGGGCGGTCCGGCCGGCCCCGCGGTATCCGTACGACCGCGGTGCCGCCGTCCAGATCCACCATGGTCCGGTTCGGCGGAGCCCCGTCCTCCTCGTCGTCCCGCAGCAGCAGCGCCGACCGGCGCTCCTTCAACTCGCTCTGCTTGCCCGGCGAGAGGCTCGCGTGCAGCATCTCGAATCCGGTGGTCGACACCTGCCCCTGCCGGACGGAGTTGCGCCAGGGCAGGACACCGGCCCGTCCGGCGCGGAGCAGCAGTTGATCGATGAATGCCAGCGCGGTCAGCAGAATGACCAGACCGGGCAGAGTGACGAAGACGGCGAATCCCATGCGTCAGTATCGCCCGGACACGCCACCGCGTCACGTGCCGGTGGAGCAGAGCGCCTGCCGTAGCGCCGGGTAGTCGGTGTAGCCCTCGCCGCCGTGCGTGTAGAGGTGCCGCTCGTCGACGCTGTTGAGTGGCGCCCCGGAGGCGAAACGCTCGGGAAGGTCCGGGTTGGCGATGAAGGACCTGCCGTACGAGACGAGGTCGGCGAGCCCGTCGGCGAGCACCGCCTCGCCCCCCTCGCGGGTGGTCGGGTCGCGGTTCTCGCCGATGTTCGCGATGAGCGGGCCGTGCCAGCGGGGCCGCAGGTCGGCGAGGGCCGGGTAGGTGTCGTTGTCGGTGAGGTGGAGGTAGAGCAGACCGAGGCCGTCGACGGCGTCGAGGAGCGCGCGGTAGACGGGGGCCGGGTCGGCCTCCGCCATGCCGAACTGGGGGTTGCCCGGCGAGAGCCGCAGCCCCGTCCGCCCGGCGCCGATCGCGTCGGCGACCGCCGTGACCAGCTCGACGGGGAAGCGGATGCGGCCCTCGGTCGTACCGCCGTAGCCGTCGGTGCGCAGATTGGTGTTGTCGGCGAGGAACTGGTGGATCAAGTAGCTGTTGGCGCCGTGCAGTTCGACCCCGTCGAACCCGGCCGCCATGGCGTTCTGGGCCGCCTTGGCGTGGTCGGCGACGGCCTGTCGAATGTCGGCGTGCGTCATCTCGCGGGGCGGGAGGGGGTCGGCCTTGCCGCCGTCGCATACGTGGATGGGGCCGGGCACCAGGACGGCGGACGGGCCGCTCGGCACGTCCCCGTCGATCCGGGACAGTGGGTGTCCGTGCCGGCCACCGTGCATCAGCTGGGCCACGATCCGCCCGCCGTCGGCGTGCACGGCCTCGGTCACGGCCCGCCATCCCTCGACGTGCGCCTCGGTCTCCAGTCCGGGGAGCCGCCAGCCGCTCTGGCCCCGGCCGCTGGGCCAGATGCCCTCGGTGACGATGAGGCCGGCGCCGGCGCGCTGCGCGTAGTGGTCGGCGACGACCGGCAGGGGCGTGCCGTCCACGGCCGCGCGGTAGCGGGTCATGGGAGCCATCACCATGCGGTTCGGGAGGCGGAGGGGGCCGAGGGAATACGGGGCGAGGAGCGTCGTTTTCGTCATGGCGGGACGGTAGGACCTCACACTGGTGTCAGGTTCAATCCCTGTCACCGCCACGGCGACGGTACGGACCCCGGGAGGCAGCGTGAAGATCGGCGAACTGGCGAGACGTACCGCCGTCAGCGAGCGCTCGCTGCGCTACTACGAGGAGCAGGGGCTGCTCGTGTCCACACGTACGCCCTCGGGCCATCGCATCTACCCGGAGCGGGCCGTCGACCGCGTGATCCGTATCCAGGAGTTGTTCGCCGCAGGACTGTGCAGCGGGAAGATCGCGGAGCTGCTGCCGTGCACGCGGGACGAGGACGGGGGTCCTTCGGAGGCCGCGACGCCGTGGCTCGTCGCCGATCTGACGCGGCAGCGGGCCAGGATCGACGAGCAGATCGCCGGACTCATGCGCACGCGGGAGATCCTGGACGACGTCATCGTGGCGGCGTCCGGTACCCACCGGACGGAACCCGAGCGGCCCGAGCACCCCGAGCGACCAGCCGTGTCCCGGCAGTAGGGCCTGATCCGCAGGGCACCTCCCTGGCCCGTAGCCCCCTTAGCCGCCCCGCTAGCCGCGCCGCATCCCGGCGAGGCGCTTCAGCGCGGACCGTTCCACACCGCGCAGCCAGTGGCTGAACGCGGTGAGCCAAGGGTGCCGTTCGCGCTGTTCGCGGGTGGATCTGTCCAGCTCCTCCATCAGGCGGCGGGAGCGGTGGTCGGTGTCGAGTTCGTCCAGCAGCCTGTCGATCTCCGACAGCAGCGCGCCGTGGAGCTGCCACTGCCGCGGGTGCCTCTGTACGCCTTCCAGCAGCAGGTGCGCCGCCCTCTCGCGCGTCGCCCCGGCGGCGCTCAGGTCCCCGGCGAGACGGGACTCCGCCGCCTCGGCGGCATCGCTCGTCTGTGTGGTGACCAGCACGGCGAAACTGACGAGCGCGTCGGCGACCTGCGACAGCAGCTCCTCCAGGGCGGATCCCACCTCCGGTTGGAAGAGGTCCTCCTCCTGGCGCTCCTTGGCGAGGTCCGTGATCGTGCGGGTGAGTACGCGCAGCACCACCGCGCAGATCTCCAGCGTGTCGAGGCCGGTGCGGAGCACCACCCGGTGCAGCAGGCCTTCCTTGACCCGCGGATTGAGCCGCAGGCTGTCCTCGGCCTGGCGCAGCGCGGCGTCCACCTCGGCGATGCCGTGGTCGAGCCGCCGCGCCTCGCGCAGCCGGGCCGCGGCGCGTTCGACAGGGGTGGGGCTGGTCAGCTCCTCGCCGACGTCACGCATCAGCCGGCGCATCTGCCGGGCGAGATCCTCGATGGACTCCCCGGCCGCGGCGACCCAGACGGGCGGCACGAACAGCACGTTGAACAGCAGCCCCACCACCGCGCCGATCAGTGTCTCCACGACACGGTCCCAGGCGGTGTTCGCCGCGTGGGTCACGCCGAGGACGAGCATGGCGCTGATCGCGACCTCGGGAACGAACTCGTTGACGCGGACGAGCCTGCCGGCGAGGAGCGAGGCCAGGATGATCAGCCCGAGGCTCCACCACGACAGCCCGACGAGCACGCTGAATGCGATGGCGATCAGCACACCCGCGACGACGGCGTTCACCCGGCGGATGCTGGTGGTGAGGGTGGAGTAGAGAGTCACCTGCACCACCAGCAGCGCGGTGAGTGGCGCGGTCAGCGGCGCGGGTTCGCTGCTGAGCCACAGCGCGACGATGTAGGCGAGCGTCGCGGCCACCGTCGAACGCAGCGTCTGGGTGACGGTGACGTCGTTCCGCAGTTCCATCAGCTCGGTCAACGGCCCGTTGCCGGAGCCACCCTTGTCGTCCTTGTTCGCGGCCCGCAGTCTCATGAGCAGCACCCTGCACACAGACCGTGCCCGGAGTCCGTACGACACGCGGCACCGGCGCCGCGCCGGGCGACGCGAGCCCGACGCGAGGCCGATGTGAGCCCGATGCGCGTCAGGCGGTGGCCACCGGAAAGCCCTCTCCGCTCAGCCACCGAAAGCCGTCGGTCTGGTCCGCGCGGTCGGCGCCGTCGGCCAAGCGCGGTGCCCGACACGTGTCGGACGCCCCCTCGTGGGTCGCGACCCGGGCGGGTGTGTCGCCCGTGGCCGTACCACCGACCGTCTCGTCACCACCGACCGTCTCGTCACCGGTGGCCGTATCAGCTGACGGATCGCGTCAGCCTGGCGCCGCCGGATTCCGGCTCCGGGCCCGGGCCCGGCCTCTCGGTCAACTCCGTGGGCGGTGGGACGACGGGGTCGTCGGTCGGCCGGCCCTTGCCACGCAGTCGGTCCATCTCCCGCCATTCCGGGCGCAGTCCGGTGAGATTCGTCGTGAGAAAGTACACTAGCCCTCCCACCAGCAGCACCGGCGCCAGCCCGAACGAGGCCACCGCGGCGCCCCCGAGCAGCCCCCCGAGCGGCATACCGGACCAGGAGAGGGCGCCGCTGAGCGCCTTGACCCGGCCCAGCAGGCGGCGGGGTACACGTTCGTAACTGACGGCCGCCAGGATGGGGTTGAGGAAACCGGAGCCGAAGCCACCGACCGCGAACACCACCACCACGGCCCACAGAGGTGCGGGCGAGGCGAGGATCAGCCATCGCGGCGCTCCCGCCAGGAGGAATCCGGCGAAGAAGACCGCGCGCCGCCGCATCCGGTGCGCGACCGCCGCCGCGATCAGGCTGCCGCCGATCGCCGCGAGTCCGCCCGCGCCGGCGCACAGGCCGATGGCGCTCGGCCCGTTTCCCGACTCCTTGGCCCAGACAGGCAGGAGCACGGTGCTGAACGCCGCGTCCAGGAAGTTGGTGACCATGACCATCACCATGATCGTGAGAAGCAGCGGTTCGCTTCGCAGGAAGGTGAAGCCCTGGCCGAACCGCCGCCAGTAGCCCGGCTCGGCCGGAGGACCGGGGGAATCGGTAGATCGATCGGTAGAGGAATCGGAGGGGCGATCGGCAACGTCCTGGGGCGACGGAACGTGCTCGGCCGGCTGCCCCATGCCGCGCGGCAGCATCAGCCCGATGATCACCGAACCGAGCGCGAAACAGGCCGCGTTGACGGTCAGGCCCGACAGCGGCCCGAGGAAGGCGATCAGGACACCGCCTGCCGCCGGACCGAGGGTGGAGGCGAGCCGTTCGGTCACGCCGGCGAAGCCGGTGGCCCGCTCCAGAGGGACGCGACCGTGGTCGGCCGCCTCCGGGACCATGACGTCCTTCGCCAGGTCGCCCGGCCCCCGCGCCGCGCCGATCAACGCGACCAGCACGAGCAGCAGGGGAAACGAGAGCCGGTCCGCCGCGTGCAGGAGGGGAACCGCGAGGGCGGCCGCGGCGCTGATCAGGTCGGTGGCCCACGAGATGGTCCGGGGCCCGGCCCGGTCCACGAGCGGTCCGGTGAACGCCTTCACCGCCACGTACGGCGCCATCTCGCAGAAGGCCACCACCCCGGTCTGGGTGGCGCTGCCGGTGGTGACGAGAACGAACCAGGGCAGTGCGATGGCCGAGACCCGCGTACCGGTCAACGACACCGCCATAGCGGCGAGTACGCCGACGAGCGGCAGCGACGTACGCATATCTGACCTACCGTCAGAATCCTTCAACCGTGCGGTACTTGACCCGAGCTTTCTCATCAGGTTCCCATTCCCCGGGGACGTTCGCGAGCCGGGTCGCTCGCGTCGGGGCTGTCCGGACCGTCCGGGCTCGGCGAGTCCAGCTCCGGCAGGATCTGGGTGATCACGGAGATGCGCTCGGTGCCCTCCGGCGGCTCGACCGCCGCCTCCGGGCTGTCCGCCCGGTAGCGGTAGAGGAGTTCGCGCAACTCCTCCCGAAGCCGCACCACCTCCTCGGGAGTCAGCCGCAGCGCCCAGTCACTGAGGTCGAAGCTGCCCCGCCACCGGTCGGGCATGGTCTGAAGCTCGCTGAGAGCCCGTTGGGTGCGCAGGGTGTACGCGGCGGCGACCGACTGGAGATACGCCAACGCCGCCTCGGGCTCCTGCTCCGCCAGCTCACGATCGCTGAACCAGGTCGACTGGTGGACCGCGCGCCACCAGCGCTCCCGTGCGTTGCCGCGCTCCGTGTCCTCCTCGACGAACCCCGCGTCACCGAGCTGGCGCAGGTGGTAGCTGGCCGTACCGGAGTTGACCCCCAGCCGCTCGGCCAGCCGGGTGGCGGTCGAAGGGCCGTACTTCCGCAGGAGCCCGACCAGTTGGACACGTACGGGATGCGCCAGGGCGCGCAGCCCCTTCGCGTCCAGGACGACCGTGTTCGACCCGTGCTTCGGACCGCGAGGGGTCTCGTTCGAATCCGTCATGCCGAGCAGACTAGACCGCGAACAGTTCTTCGCAAAGACTTATTCGCGAAGAAGTCTTTGCGATTGAGTGTGGGGCTCCCGGTTCAGTCGCGCGGGGCCTCCGTCACGGCCAGCCACTTGGTCAGCAGGGATTCGAGCCGCTCGGCCTCCTCCTCGGTCAGCGCGTCCAGGAGGCGGCGCTCGTTGGCCATGTGCTCCGAGAAGGCGCTGTCGATGAGCGCGCGGCCCTCGGGGGTCAGCGCGACGACCCTGCCGCGCCCGTCGCTCTCACTCGCACGCCGGGAGACGAGTCCGGCCCGTTCGAGGCGGTCGACGCGCTTGGTCATCGCACCCGTGGTGACCATGGTGTGCTCGGCCAGTTCGCCGGGCGCGCGCTCGAACGGCGCGCCCGCCCGCCGCAGCGCGGCCAGAACGTCGAAGTCTCCCTCCCCCAGGCCGTGGTTCCGGTACACGACGCACAGCTCCTCGGTGAGGTAGGCGCCGAGGCGGTGCAGCCGCCCGATCACGCCCTGTGGACGCACGTCGACATCGGGCCGCTCGCGGGCCCATTCCCGCTGGATACGGGCCACTCGGTCAAGGGATTCAGCCATGGAGGCAATAATACCTTCCAGGGAAGATATTATTGCTTCCATGGAAGCCACCGCCCGCTGGTCACTCGTCACCGCAGTCGCCCCGATCGCGTGGGGCACGACGTACTTCGTCACGCAGCGCCATCTCCCGGCGGGCCATCCGCTGTACGGAGCGGTCTTCCGCGCCCTGCCGGCGGGGATCGTCCTGCTGGCGCTGAGCAGGCAGAGGCCGCACGGCTCGCTGTGGTGGAAGGTGCCGGTGCTCGGCACCCTGAACATGGGGGCGTTCTTCGCCCTCGTCTACCTGGCGGCGCAGCTCCTGCCGACCAGCATCGCCTCGACGGTCATGGCGACCGCGCCGGTGGTGATGATGATGCTGGCCTGGCCGCTGCTGGCGGAGCGCCCGCACGTACTGCCGGCCGTCGGCGCCGGAGTCGGGATCGCGGGCGTCTGCGTCATGCTCCTCACGAACGCGACCGGGATCGATCCGCTCGGCGTGCTCGCCTCCGTGGCGGCCATGGCGATGTCCTCGATCGGCTACATCCTGACCAAGAAGTGGTGCCCGGACGTCGACGTGTTCGCGCTGACCTCCTGGCAGCTCATCGCCGGAGGTGTGGTTCTCGTGCCCGTCGCGATCGCCGTCGAAGGCGCGCCGCCCGCCCTGGACGGGGGCGCGGTGCTCGGTTTCGTCTACGTGTCCGGCGTAGCGACCGCTCTCGCCTTCACGGCCTGGTTCGCCGGCCTGCGGCACTTGAGCGCGGGGACAGTGGGGCTCATCGGTCTCCTCAACCCGGTGACCGGCGTCCTGCTCGGCACGCTCGTCGCCGGAGACACCCTCACGGCGCGCCAGTGCGCCGGGCTGGTGCTGGTCTTCCTGGGCATCGTGCTGGGACAGCCGGGCGTGACGCGCGCCGTGCGCGCCCGGCGCGCCCGCCGGTCGGCGGCGCGGTCCGGCGTACCCGAGTCACGCCCGCGCCCGCACCCGCGCCCGGACCCGCACCAACAGGCTTGATCCGGGGCGCGGTTGGTCAACGACGGGCGCGGTCGGTCCGGGATCCCGCCGGTGCGGGGGGGTCGGTCCAGGGCCGGGCGCGATTCGTCCGGGGCGGGGGCAGACGGCCCGGGACCGGGCGCGGTTCGTCCGGGGCCGGGACGGTCGGTCCGGGACCGGGCGCGGTTCCTCCGGGGCCGGGGGTTCGCCGCCGTACGCCGCGCCGAACCTCAGTGGACGTGGAACCCGCCGTCCACGAAGACCGACTGCCCCGTGACGTACGCGGAGGCCCGGCTCGCCAGGAACACGGCCGCGCCCGCGAAGTCCTCCGCCACCCCGTTGCGCCCGGTCATCGTGCGCGCGGCGAGCGCCGCCACCCGCTCGGGGTCGGACGACAGCCGTTCGTTGAGCGGCGTCATCACGAACCCCGGCACCAGCGTGTTGCAGGTGACCCCGTACGGCGACCACGCCTCGGCCTGCGAGCGGGCCAGCGACTCCAGCGCGCCCTTGGAGACACCGTAGACACCGCTCCGCACGAACGCCCGGTGCGCCTGCTGGGAGGTGACATGGATGATCCGGCCGAAACCGCGCTCGGCCATGCCGGGTCCGAATCGCTGTCCCAGCAGATACGGGGCCTCCAGATTCACGGCCATCGTCGTGTCCCACTCGTCGTCGCCGGTCTCCCCCAGCGGGGGCCGCAGATTGACCCCGGCGCAGTTGACGAGCGTGTCGGGTTCGCCGAACATCTCCGCCGCCTCGTCGGCCACCGTACGTACGCCCTCACGCGTTCCGAGGTCGCCGCTCACCCATGCCGCCCGGCAGCCGCGGTCCGTCAACTCGTCGACCGTGGCGGTCAGTTCGGCCTCCCGGCGCGCCACGATCACGACGCTCGCGCCGGCCCGGGCGAGGGCCTCGGTGATGGCCTTGCCGATACCGGAACTGCCGCCGGTGACCAGGGCCACGCGGCCTTCCAAGGAGAACAGTTCGGAGAGGTACGCCTGCGATTCCATGCCCGCAGATTAGACGTCGGACCGGGCTCCCGGCCTGGTGGGTGACGTGCCCGGCGCGCTGACCGATCCGGAGGCCGATCCGAAATCCGATCGGCCGAACCCCTTGACGCGTCGCGGGGGACACTTCAGGATCCTGTCTCGGAAACGTTTCCATGGAATCGTTTCCAGAGCGTCGCGGGATACAGTCCCGTCAGTCCGCCGACCACCCACCCATGCGCTCATACGCACCGATCCGCAAGAGGCACCCATGGACAGCACCGTGACCATCAAGGACGTCGCCGCACTCGCCGGCGTCTCCGTGGGCACGACGTCCCGCGTGCTGTCCGGCAATCCCTCCACCTCCCCCGCCGCCCGTGAACGCGTCCACGCCGCCGTCGCCGAACTCGGCTACCGGCCCGACGCCCGTGCGCGCTCCCTGCGTTCGGCCCGTTCCCAGACGGTGGGGCTGCTCATCTCCGACGTACGCAACCCGTTCTTCGCCGATGTGGCGCACGGCGCCGAACAAGCGGCGCTGCGCGCCTCGTACGTCACCCTCCTCGCCAACGCCAACGAGGATCCGAAGCAGCAGGACACCTATCTGGAGTCCTTCCTCACCCAGCGGGTCGACGGCATCATCATCGCTCCGCAGGGCGAGGACAGCGCCCACCTCCGGACCCTCGCCACCACCGTGCCCCTCGTCTTCGTCGACCGGACCGTCGACGGCTTCGAGGTGCCCAGCGTGACCTCCGACAACGCGCTGGGCATCGACCTGGCCGTCGCCCATCTCGCCGACCGCGGCCACACCCGTATCGGCTACATCGGCGGCCCCCGGTCCATCTCCACCGGCCGCGCCAGGCACGACGCCTTCGTACGCGCGGTGGCCCGGCACGGTCTCGACGCCGACCCCGAGCTGATCACCTCCGGCGACTTCCGTTCGGCGAGCGGCTCGACGGCCGCCGAGCGGCTGCTGTCCGGCGGACGTCCGCCGACCGCGCTGCTCGCGGCCGACAGTCCGATGGCGGTGGGCGCGCTCGGCGCGCTGCGCCGCCGGGGACTGCGGATCGGTTCGGACGTCGACCTGGTGGCCTTCGACGACATCGAGTGGTTCTCCGAACTCGACCCGCCGCTCACCGTCGTCTCGCACGACGCGCAGGCCATGGGGTCGACGGCGATGAGACTCCTCCTCGACATCATCGAGGGCCGCACACCCGAATCGGTGGTCCTCCCGACGCGCCTCGTCGTGCGGGAGTCATCGGGCGGGGCACGCCGACACCCGTAGCCGCCGACAGGCGGCACAGGGCCACACCCCGGCCCGTGCCCGCCGTCCGGCCTCGGCGTTTCCGGCGACGGGCGCCCTGCCGCCATCTCGTACCTCATACAACCGCTCATCCGAATCAGGCCCTGCGAGGGAATCGGCGCGCCCGACCGGCGCCCGCCGTCCCTCGGCGCACCGCGCCGCCTTCCACACCCATGAACGGGGATCCCCCATGCCCACCACCGTCTTCGTCGTCGGCAGCCTCAACGCCGACCAGCTCCTGGAGGTGCCCGCGTTCCCGGCGGCAGGCGAGACCGTACTCGCCTCGGACGTACTGATCACCGCCGGAGGCAAGGGCGGCAACCAGGCCGTGGCTGCCGCACGGGCCGGCGCGACGGTCGTCATGATCGGCGCGCTCGGCGACGACGCGCACGGCCTGCTCGTACGCCGGGCGCTGGCCGAATCCGGGGTGGCGACCGGGTCGGTGGCAACGGTCGGCGGTACGCACACGGGCACGGCGGTCGTCGCCGTGGAGGCGGGCGGCGAGAACCGCATCATCGTGGCGTCCGGCGCGAACGCCCGCCTCACCCGCGAGGACGTCGAGTCGGGGCTCACGGGGGTGGCACCGGGCGATCTCGTACTGCTCCAGCTGGAGACCCCGGTATCGGTGGTCGCCCACGCGGCCCGCTTCGCCAAGGAGCGTGGCGCCACCGTCGTACTCAACGCCGCACCGGCGCCGGCCGACACCGCCTGCCTGACGAACGACATCGACCTGCTGGTGGTCAACCAGGTGGAGATGCGGGCGGTCGCCGGGCTGGTCGGGGCCGGTGCGGGCGCCGACGGGCCGGGGGATGTGGCGGGGACCGTGCTCGCCACCTCACGAGCGCTGGACTGCGTGGTCGTCTGCACCACGGGCGCGGACGGCGCGTACGTCAACGTCGGCGACCGGGTGGCGCACATCCCCGCCGTACAGGTCACCGCCGTCGACACCACCGCGGCCGGTGACACCTACACCGGCTATCTCGCGGCGGCACTCGCCCGGGGCGAGACGGACCTGCCCGCGGCACTGACCACGGCTTCGGCCGCCGCCGCGGTCACGGTCACCCGGCGCGGGGCGATGGCCTCGATCCCGTACGCGCACGAGACGCGAGAGGCGTACGGGAACGCCGCCGCCACCGACATCACCGAACTCACCACGAAGGGCTGACACATGAGAATCGCTGTGGGAAACGACCACGCCGGACACGCGCTGAAGGACCATGTGCGCGGCGTCATCGAACGGCTCGGACACGAAGTCCTCGACCGCGGGACGGACAGTGACGCGCCGGTCGACTTCCCCGACATCACCTTCGCCACCTGCGACGCCGTACGCACCGGCGAGGCCGACCGCGCCGTGCTCGTGTGCGGCACCGGCGCCGGGGCGCTGATGGCGGCCAACAAGATCGCCGGGATCCGTTGCGGTCTCGGACACGACGTCTACTCGGCGCACCAGGCCGTCGAGCACGACGACGCCAACGCCATCGCCATGGGCGCCTGGCTGATCGGTCCGGCGATGGCCGGCGCGGTCGTCGAGGCGTTCCTCGGCGCGACGTTCGACGACGACGAGGACACCGTTCGGCGGGTCGCCAAGCTCCACGAGCTGGAGCTCAGGTCGGCCCGCGAGCTCAACCCGGCGCCGCCCGTCGCGC
>NZ_JARJHW010000151.1:0-17998 GCF_040560175.1 Streptomyces panacea | reverse complement strand
GGCTCGGGAGGCGTGGCCACCGGCCCGGGCCCGGGCGTACCGCCGCCCTCGCCTCCCCCACCGCCCTGTACGGCGGCCCGCGCCGCCACGGGTCCGCTGCCCGGTCCCGCGGGGTGGGCCTCGGGCCCGGGGACGTACCCCATGGCGGGGGCGGGCCCCCCGGTGGAGAACGCCGCCGCGGACACCCCCCGCTCCAGCCGGTCGAGCCGCGTCTGTACGGACCGTTCGTCGTCGAAGGCGGCGGGCAGCAGCACGCGCGCGCAGATCAGTTCGAGCTGGAGCCTGGGTGAGGTGGCGCCCCGCATCTCGGTGAGCCCGGTGTTGACGAGGTCGGCGGCCCGGCTCAACTCGGCGGCCCCGAAGACCGACGCCTGGTCCTGCATCCGCTGGACCACGTCGTCGGGCGCGTCGATGAGCCCCTTCGTACCGGCGTCCGGAACGGCGGCCAGGATGACCAGGTCCCGCAGCCGCTCCAACAGGTCGGCGACGAAGCGCCGCGGGTCGTTGCCGCCCTCGATGACCCGGTCCACGACCTCGAAGGCCGCCGCCCCGTCGCCCGCCGCGAAGGCGTCGATCGCGGAATCGAGCAGCGAACTGTCCGTGTACCCGAGCAGCGCCGTCGCCATGGCGTACGTCACACCGTCCTCGGCGGCACCCGCGAGGAGCTGGTCCATGACGGACATCGAGTCCCGCACGGACCCGGCACCGGCCCGCACGACGAGCGGCAGCACACCTTCGGCGACCGGGATCCGCTCCTCGCCGCACACCTTGCCGAGGTAGTCCCGCAGCGTCCCGGGCGGCACCAGCCGGAACGGATAGTGGTGCGTACGCGACCGGATCGTGCCGATGACCTTCTCGGGCTCGGTGGTCGCGAAGATGAACTTGAGATGCTCCGGCGGCTCCTCGACGACCTTCAGCAGGGCGTTGAAGCCCGCCGGGGTGACCATGTGCGCCTCGTCGATGATGTAGATCTTGTAACGACTGCCGGCCGGCCCGAAGAAGGCCTTCTCGCGCAGATCACGGGCGTCGTCCACACCACCGTGCGAAGCGGCGTCGATCTCGATGACATCGATCGACCCGGGCCCGGTCCTGGCCAGGTCCTGACAGGACTGGCAGACCCCGCAGGGGGTCGGCGTGGGCCCCTGCTCGCAGTTCAGACAGCGCGCGAGGATGCGCGCACTGGTGGTCTTCCCACAGCCCCGCGGCCCGCTGAACAGGTACGCGTGATTGACCCGGTTGTTGCGCAGGGCCTGCTGCAGCGGGTCAGTGACATGCTCCTGCCCGATGACCTCGGCGAACGACTCGGGGCGGTAACGGCGGTACAGCGCTAGGGACGACACACCTACGACGATATCGGCCCGCTACGACATCCCACCCCCGCCAACGCAGACGCCCCCCACGCACCCGCCAGAGCCAACCTACCCTTGCTGCCTTCCGGCCCTGGGGGAGTTCAGTCAGATAGCGCCACGTGAGGGGCTGCGCTCACAGTACCCGATGCCCACCCCCGACAACGAGTTCGCGAGCACCGCTCAACGTCTTGTATGGTTCGTCGCGGAGGATTCGCCTAGTGGCCTAGGGCGCACGCTTGGAAAGCGTGTTGGGGGCAACCCCTCACGAGTTCGAATCTCGTATCCTCCGCCATTGCTCTCACCGGGCAATAGTTGAAGGCCCGCCGTCGCTAGCGATGGCGGGCCTTCGACGTGTGTGGTTGCAGTTCTGGTCGCAGTTGCCGCGATCGGACCGGCACCTCGGTGAACGAGGCCGCCCCGAAGGCTCCGTCCGGTTCGCAAGTGGGGTTCACCGCGAACGGGCAACGCCATAGCCCTTCTTATGCGTCCAGGAAGATCCCTTGCTCAGTCGGCGAACGTCAGCACCTCACGCACGGGCCGACGTTGTGTCCTCGGTCCGCGGGGGCCGTATCCCAGCCGGAGGATCATCTGCACATGCCCCGAGCCTGAGACCGGATCGCGCAGCAGCCACCGCAGGTCGGACCATTCGAGCGCCTGGGTGGCGAACGAACTCGTCAGCCCGTGCCCCGTGGCGACGAGGAGCAGCCGCTCCAGTGCCTGTCCCGCCCGCAGCCAGTCGGCGGGACCGTCCGCCGCCGTGCTGAGGAGGGCCAGCTGGGGCCGATCCTCGAAGTCGGCCGTGGGCCGGCCGCTCACCGCGTCGAGCCCGGCGAAGTCGCGGGCCGGGGCGGTTCCACCGCGCTTGCGCGGCCCGAAGGCGTAGTCCGGCACCCCGTCGGTGGTTCCGTCGGTCTTGGAGTTCCTGGTCCAGCTCGCTCGTTCGGCGTCCCGCTCGGGGTCCATGAGGTTGTAGCTCTCGCCGTCTCGGATCAGATCCAGCACGGCATGAAGGTGCGGGGGCGAGAGAAAGACCAGTTCGGCGCCTTCCAGCCGGGCCGCTTCCCCGAGCGTTTCCCGCAGTGCGGTGGGAATCCGACGCTCGGAGAACGGGAACCGGCTCGTGTGCCGTTCGCGAATCGCCGGATACAGGTCGCCGAGAGCGTCCACCGACGTGCGGGCTCCGACACGTACGGTCGCCAGCAGCCTCGGAGCCGCCGGATCGGGCAGCAGCGTCGTCTCGACGCGCCGCCCGAGGTGTGCGAGTGCCACCCGCAGGTTCAGGAGGGCGGCTCCGCACCCGACGTGCAGGCCGTGTCCGTCCCGGTCCTCGTGCGGCATGGCGCGGGCAAGGTCCGCGGACAACGTGAAGGTCCCCGTGCTCGGGGCGTACCGGAACAGCCACGGCTGTGCGTTGTGCATCGACGGTGCGGCGGTGGCGTCGGACACGAGCTCCGTCACTGTCCGTTCGTCGATCGTCTCTACGGACACGGTGCCTCCTGGACCTTGTCGTCCTTCCAGCGTGGCGGCACCGCCGGGTTCGGGGGAGGGGCCGACAGTCCCCCGCCCGGAGCCCTGTCGACCCCCTGTGGACGCCCCTCCCGGGGCCTGTCGCCGCCCGATAGGGCTGAGTGGCACCTGGGGTGCCGTGCCGACGGGAGTCAGGATTGAAGGCGTGACCGCGGCTGGGCGGCCACAGCCCTGGAAGGAGTGCAGGACATGGACCACCGAAGCATCGGTGAACTCATGACCCGCGACGTCGTGAGCGTGCGACTCGACACCCCGTTCAAGGAGATCGCCAGAGCCCTGTCGGATCACGGCATCGGCGCCGTGCCCGTGCTGGACGACGGGAGCCGTCCGGTCGGCGTCGTCTCCGAGGCCGACCTGCTGCGCAAGGCGGCCAACAGATCCGACATGTCAGGCAGGACGCCACTGCCCCACCTCGAAGCATGGGAACGCGCCAGGGCGGAGGGCGTGGTCGCAGCGGAGATCATGACCGCCCCGGCCATCTGCGCGCACCCCCGGTGGACGGTCGTGGAGGCCGCGCGCCTCATGGCTGACGAACACGTCAAACGGCTGCCCGTGGTGGACGAGACGGACAAGCTGCTGGGCATCGTCAGCCGGTCCGACCTCCTGCGTGTCTTTCTCCGACGGGACAGCGCCATCCGCGAGGAGATCTCGCGGGACATCCTGGCGCGGACACTGCGGCTGGCACCGTCGGCCGTGATGGCCGACGTCGAGGAGGGGCAGGTCTCGCTCCACGGCGCGGTGGACGACGAACACACGGTCGCGGTTCTTCTGCGGCTGTGCGGCAGCGTGGACGGTGTCGTGGCGGTCTCCGAAGACCTCAAACATCCGTCGGAGGAGACCGGCCTCGGCGAATCCGCCGGAAGGCGGAGGGCATCATGAACCGGGCGGTCACCGTCGGCCTGGACGGCACGCCCGAGTCCCTCACCGCCGCGCCCTGGGCCGCGCGGGAGGCGCGGCTGCGCAGGGCGACCTCGCGGTCATCCGCAGGGCGACCTTGCGGATGACGGACACGTGGGTCCTGCTCTCCGACGAGCGGGACCACCCGTCCATCGAGGGGGACGACCCCGGCCGCGCTCCATCCGGAGGACCTGTGGATCAAGGACGTGACGATCACGACCGGCTCGGTGGGAAGCCGTCCGGTGTCAACGGGGTCCCTGGTCACGCACAGCTTCACCCTCGACCAGATGGAAGAGGCTTACGGGGTCTTCACCGCCGCGGCCGACAGCGGGGCGCTGAAGGTTGTCCTGGAGAGAACGGCAGCACGAGGAGGCGACCGCGATGACCGACCGGGACCGGGGTTCCTTGCCCGGCACCTCCGTCACGCACGGGTCTGATCTGGGCCGTCGCGTAGCGGCCCGGCGTCAGGAAATGGGGCTGACGCGTGAAGACGTGGCGGTGCGGGCGGGCTCGGCCCCCGGCTACATCCAGTACCTGGAGGAGCGGGCGGCAGCGCCCGGGACCGGCTTCCTGCTGCGTCTGGCCGACGCGCTGGAGACCACGGTCACGGAGCTGGTCGGCGGGACGGCGGATCTTCCGCCCGGCCTCGGGGCGGCAGGCCGTGATCCGGAGCTGACCGCCTTGTCCGCCGAGGAGTGCAGGCACCTTCTGTCCACCCACGGAGTGGGAAGGGTGGCCGTCACCCCGCACGGCAGTCCGGCCGTCTTCCCCGTCAACTACACGGTCGACGGGGATCTGGTGGCTTTCCGGACATCGCCGGAAGGTGGGCCGGCAGCGGCCCAGGGCCATGAAGTCGCTTTCGAGGTGGACCACATCGACGAAGCGTTCAGTCAGGGCTGGAGCGTCCTCGTCGTCGGTGGCGCCCAGGCGGTAACCGATCCCGGGCGGGTACTGCGTCTGGAAGAGCTGGCTCACACCACCCCTTGGGCCGGCGGCGACCGCGGGCTGTGGATCGTCGTCACCCCGACCGAGGTCACCGGGCGCCGGATCGACCTGGGCCGGAATCGGAGTCCGTCGGCTCCGCCCCCGGCCTGAGGAGGCGCGTCCGCCTGAGGCGGCCCGTCCGCCTGACACCGCCCGCCTCCCCTGGCGGCGGTCCGGGATCCGAGAACGGGGCGGCACTTCGGGATGCGGTGACGAAAGCAGTCGCTACCGTGAGAAACGCGGGTCGAAGAGGGGCCCGACAACGCGGGTCGAAGAGGGGCCCGACGGCAGCACTGCCCCGACGGAGGATTCGTGGCCGACGACCCGGGCAGGTACGGCGACGGCGTACCGGAACGGCAAGGCGTCCTGCCCGAAGAGCTGTGGGCCCAGCTCGGCACCGTGCAGGACGGCAATCCCGAATCGGTGCAGAGCCTGCTCCAGGCCGTGCTCTCGGTCGGACGGGGACTGGACCTACCCCAAGTACTGCGGCGCATCGTGGAAGCGGCGGTGGTGCTGGTCGATGCCGAGTACGGAGCGCTGGGTGTCGTGGAGGAGGACATGCGCCTCTCCCAGTTCGTGACTGTCGGCGTGGACCAGGACCAGGCAGCCGCCATCGGACATCTTCCCCGTGGACACGGCATCCTGGGTGAACTCATCCGTCATCCCGAGCCGCTGCGTCTGTCGGATCTCACGAGCCATCCGGCGTCCTACGGATTTCCGTCGAACCATCCCCCCATGCACTCGTTCCTCGGCGTGCCGATCAGGGTCCGCGACGACGTGTTCGGCAACCTCTACCTGACCGAGAAGCGCGGCGGCGGGGATTTCGACCACGACGACGAGACCGTGCTCGCCACTCTCGCCGTGGCCGCCGGAGTGGCGATCGAGAACGCACGGCTCTACGAGACCGCACGGGACAGGCAGAGCTGGCTGCGGGCCAACGCCGAGGTCGTGGCCGAACTGCTGTCAGGGGCGGACGAGACACAGGCGCTGCGACTGATCGTGGACAGGGCGAGTCATATCCTCGCCGCCGATCTGGGGGTCCTCGCTCTCCCTGACAGGGGCGGCACGCAGCTCCGTGTCGCTCTCGCCGTCGGAGTCGACGCCGATGCCCACCGGGGTCTGCTTCTTCCGCGCGAGGGTTCGTTCAGCGGTGCCGCTCTGCGCGCCGGCAAGCCGCTCATCAGCGCCGATGTCGAGCACGACCCCAGGATTACCGCCGGCCCGCCGCGGTGGGCCGGTCTGGGACCGGCCGTCGCGGTACCGATGATCGCCAGCGAGGAGGTGCGCGGTGTCCTTCTGCTGGCCAGGCTCAGCTCGGGCGCCCTGTTCACCCCGGCCGAGACCGCTCCCCTCCAGACGTTCGCCGCACAGGCTGCACTGGCCATGGAACTCGCCGAACGCCGGCATGCCTCCGAGCAGATGTCCGTGCTGGAGGACCGTGACCGCATTGCCCAGGACCTGCACGATCTGGCGATCCAGCGACTCTTCGCCACGGGGATGACCCTGCAGAGCGTCGTCCGGTTCGTCGACCATCCCGGAGCCCAGGAGCGGCTGCTGCGGGCCGTGGACGACCTCGACGAGACCATCAAGATCATTCGCTCGACAATCTTCGGGCTGCGCGTCCAGGAAGCGGGGCGGTCCAAACGCGGGCTCAGGTCCCGCGCCACCGACACGGTCCAGCAGGCGGTGCGCTCTCTCGGTTTCACGCCGTCCCTGCGCATGGAGGGCCTGCTCGACACGGATGTGCCACCGGAGACCGCCGAGCATGTCGTCGCCGTCCTCGCGGAGGCGCTCAGCAACGTCACACGGCACGCACACGCCACCTCGGCGTCCGTGTCCCTGGTGGTCCGCGGCGGAACACTGACGCTGTCGGTCTCGGACAACGGACTGGGGATCGGGACGAACCGCCGGCGAAGCGGCCTGGGAAACCTCGCCAAGCGGGCCCATGGACTGGGCGGCACCATGACGGTCGAAGCGCCCGAAGACGGAGGTACGCGGCTCGTATGGACGGTGCCGGTCGTCCCGCGGTGATCCCGGCGTCCGGACATCCGCCCGGGTGGTGGGAGCCAGGGGGCCGTTCGGGCCACCCGTGATGCCGGACGGCCCCTGCTCGTCGGTCGGCCACGGCAGGCATCCTTGGAGGCAAGACCCGTCCGGCGGGGTTGGCAGGACAACCGCCGGAGCGGACCCGGGAGGTACGGCCATGTCCATGACTCTGCTGAACACTCTGCCCCTTCAGGGAAGGGAGCGTCTGATGGAATTCGCCCGGCCGGTGTCCATCCCGGCGGGTACCCGGATCTTCGAGGACCGGGGTCCGGCGGACCGGTTCTGGGTCATCCGGACCGGAGCGGTCAACCTCGATCTGCGCGGCCCCGGACGGGACGTGGGCACGCTGGACATGCTGGGCCACGGCGACCTCCTGGGATGGTCGTGGCTGGTACCGCCGTACACCTGGCATCTGGGCGCCGAAGCCTTCAGCCTGGTCCGAGCGGACGAGTTCGACGCACGAGCCGTACGCGCCCTGTGCAACGAGGATCCCGTCCTCGGGCTCGCGCTGACCCGGCGTGTGCTGGAAGTGGTGGCGGACCGCCTCCAGGCGACCCGTGTCCGTCTCCTGGGCATCGACGCCGCGTACGAGAGCGAGCGCGCACTGCCGGTCGAGTGACGAGCCGGCACCCGGCCCGTGCCCGTGCGAGCGGCCCGTGCCCGTGCGAGCCGACACCCGGGCCGTGCCCGTGCGGCGGCTCATCCCAGGGAGCCGGATCCGCTCCGCTCCCAGGAAACCGGATCCGCGCTGATCAGCGCCAGCCGCCGCCGCGGACGTCGGAGGAGCCCGTGCCGTCGTGGGCCCGGGAAGCCGCCTGTGTGGCGAGAACAGCGGCCTGGATACGCCGCTCGACACCGAGTTTGGCAAGCAGCCGCGAGATGTGATTCTTGACCGTCTTCTCGGACAGGTAGATCCGTCCGCCGATCTCGCGGTTGGTGAGCCCTTCCCCGATCAACGCGAGAATCTCCCGCTCACGGGGAGTGAGCTGCGACAGGGCGTCCTGCTCGTGCTCCGTATCGTCCTCGTCGCCGCGGAGACTCCTCATCAGCCGGGTCGTGGTCGCCGGGTCGAGCATGGACTGCCCGGAGGCGACCGTCCGCACGGCGGCCACCAGGTCCGATCCGTTGATTTCCTTCAGCACATATCCCGCCGCCCCGGCCATGATCGCGTCGAGGAGTGCGTCGTCGTCGTCGAACGACGTGAGCATCAGGCACGCGAGGCCGGGCATGAGCGAGCGCAGTTCCCGGCAGACCGTGATTCCGTCACCGTCGGGAAGCCGTACGTCGAGCACGGCGACATCCGGGCGCAGCGCCGGGCCCCGGGCCAGCGCGTGGGCCGCCGTACCCGTGTCGCCGACCACCTCGATATCAGGTTCGGCGTCGAGAAGATCCTGTACGCCGCGCCGGACGACCTCGTGGTCGTCGAGCAGGAAGACCCGGATCGGGTTCGACGGCGAAAACTCACGTACCTCGCTCATGTCGGCCCTTCCGCCGCTCGTGGACCAAGCCCGGCTTCCATCCTTGCCCACCTTCCGGGGCCCGGCCAGGGCCGAACGGGCCCATGCGCCACCCGCCCGGTCTCCCACGTTCAGGGGCCGACAGGGCCCCGGGCCGGGACCTGTGGTGCGTTGGCCGGGAGTGCCCGCCGGGGGGAGGCTTGAAGTCGGCCCAGGCTTCATTCCGGAGGAAGCGATGCGAGACGCGAGCACGTCGGCACACGAGCCGGTCACCGCCACGGCACTGGACGAGTTGCTGCGCGGCTACGGTCACGAGGTGCCGCACGTCCACGGGGTGCCGCACGTCCACGAGATGCCGCACGTCACGGGAGACGAGCCGTACGCCGTCCACCGCGCCATGGCCGAGGGCATGGACACCGCGCCGGGCACCATCGCCCTCATCCAGCGCACCGGCCGCGGCCGAGACGTCACCGAACGCGCGCGCCGGCCCGTGATCGACCGTGACGCTCGCCCGGGAGGGGGCGAACGTGACGCTCGCCCCCTCGCGCACGTCCTGGCGTGCGCCCCCGAAGGTGCGCGCCGACGCGGCTCGAATCCGCGCGCCAATGGCGGTCCGCTCCCGCGGGACCTGCCCGTACCGGCCCTGGAGCCGTACGCCGTGCAGGTCGACCGTCCCGGCGCGAGCCCGCACGAACCGACACGCGTGCTGGGCGACCTGCCCGTACCGGGCATGGAGGCCACGAGCGAGCGGCGGGAGCACGGGACGGACCTTCCCGAGGTGGCCGACCGGACCCGGCGGCCCGTCTCCGACGACGGCGACGGGCCCCCGCGTTGAGCCGCCACCGCGACGAGGGCCCGACGGCGCACGCGTGGACATGGACCTACGAGGGCTTCGAGCCGGAGCGAGAACGCCTGCGCGAAGCTCTGTGCACCCTGGGCAACGGCTACTTCGCCACCCGCGGATCCGCTTCGGAGACCACTGCGGGCGCCTCGCACCGGCCGGGCACCTACGCGGCGGGCTGCTACAACCGGTTGACGTCCGACGTCGCGGGACGCCGGGTCGAGAACGAGGACATGGTCAACCTGCCCAACTGGCTGCCGCTCCGCTACCGCGTACGCGTCGACGGCGCGCGCCCCGGACCATGGCTGTCGCCCGGCGGTGCCGAGCTGGTCGAGCACAGGCAGACGCTGGATCTTCGGCACGGCACACTCACCCGCCGGTCGGTGTACACGGCGGCCGAGGACGGCGGGGCACGCCGGCTACGCGTGGAACAGTGCCGGCTGGTTCATATGGAAGAGCCCCATCTGGCCGCGCAGCGAACCTCGTTCACCGCCGAGGGCTGGACGGGCGAAGTGGAGGTCGAAGCGGCCCTCGACGGCGATGTACGGAACACCGGCGTCGATCGCTACGCGGATCTCGCGAACCGGCACCTGACAAGGTGGCGTACCGGCACCGGGAGGCCCGGCACGGTGTGGCTGTGCTGTCGCACCCTCGACTCCGACATCCGTGTCGCGCTGGCCTCGCGGGTGCGGGTGGTCGGCCGCCGCGGCATCGAGGCCGACACGCGGCTCACCGACCGGCGGGCCGTCCAGAGCCTGACGATCCCAGTCGAGTGCGGCGCGACGGTGGTCGTCGACAAGACGGTCGCGTTGCACACCTCCCGCGATCCGGCGATCAGTGGTCCCCGGCGCGCCTCGATCGACGCCGTGGGGCGGGCCCCGGGTTTCCCACAGCTGCTCGCCTCGCACCACCGTGCCTGGGAGTACATCTGGCGGCGGGCGGCTCTGGACGTACCCGGCAAGGCGGGCACGATCCTGCGGCTGCACCTTTTCCACGTACTCCAGACCCTCTCGCCGCACACCGCCGAGCTGGATGTCGGGGTACCCGCGAGAGGGCTGCACGGCGAGGCGTACCGCGGACATGTCTTCTGGGACGAACTGTTCGTCCTGCCCTATCTGAACCTCCACTTCCCGGAGGTCTCCCGGGCGCTGCTCGGCTACCGGCACCGACGCCTGGCGGCGGCCTGCCGGGCCGCCGGGGACGCGGGACGCGTGGGGGCCATGTACCCGTGGCAGAGCGGGAGCGACGGGCGCGAGGAGGCGCCGGAACTCCACCTGAACCCTCGCTCGGGCCGCTGGCTGCCCGACCACTCCCATCTTCAGCACCACGTCGGATCGGCGGTCGCCTACAACGTGTGGCAGTACGCCCGGGCGAGCGGCGACAAGGAGTTTCTCTACGGCCAGGGCGCGGAGATGCTTGTCCAGATCGCCCGCTTCTGGGCGGACGCGGCTGTCTGGGACTCGTCGCTGGAGCGCTATCGCGTCCGGGGCGTGGTCGGTCCCGACGAGTACCACGACGCCTACCCGGGCTCCGCCGCGCCGGGGCTCGACGACAACGCGTACACGAACGTCACCGCCGCATGGGTACTGGCACGGGCACTGGAACTCAGCCGTGCCCTCCCGCACCCGCGTCGGCAGGAACTCTTCGAGCGCCTTCGGATGGATCCGGCCGAGCCGGAGCGCTGGGACGATGTCGCACACCGCCTCCACGTGCCGTACCACGAGGGCGTGATCAGCCAGTTCGAGGGATACGCGGATCTCGCCGAACTCGACTGGGACCGGTACCGCGACCAGCACGGCGACATCCGACGGCTGGACCGGATTCTGGAGGCCGAGGGGGATTCGGTCAACCGGTACAAGGCGTCGAAGCAGGCGGACGTGCTGATGCTCGGCTACCTCTTCTCCCCACGGGAACTCGCGGGTCTCTTCCAGCAGCTCGGTCACCGGCTCGACGACCAGTCCTGGCGTGCCACGATCGACTACTACCTGCCCCGCACCAGCCATGGGTCGACGCTCAGCGCCCTGGTCAGCGCGTGGGTGCTGGCCAGGGCACGCAGGAACGAGGCGTGGGCCTACGCCGAGGAGGCCCTCATCGGCGACGTGGCGGACATTCAGGGCGGCACCACGGGCGAGGGGATCCACCTGGGCGCCATGGCGGGGACCCTGGACTTCGTACAGCGCTGCCTGACGGGGCTGGAAACCCGCGACGACGGGCTGTGGATCGACCCCGCGCCGCTGCCGCAGCTGTCGAAGTTCCGGGTCGGCATCCGCTATCTGAACCACTGGGACGTGGACCTTCGGATCCGGGCACAGCGGGTGCGGGTCGCCGTGCCGGAGTCGAATGAGGATCCCGTACGCGTCCTGCTCGACGGGAGCGAGTCGGCGGTCGCGCCCGGTACCGCTCGATGGCTCGATCTGCCCGGGTTCAGCCTGGGGTCCGCGACGCGTCCGCCGACGGGGCCGGCAGGGTCATCGTGAACACGGTGCGGCCGGGTCGGCTTCCGACGTGCACCGACGGCTTCCCCGGTGAGACGGTCCCGGAACGGGGCGCGGAACAGGGCGCGGAACGGGGCGCGGAACGGAACAGGGCCCGTCCTGACCGGACAGCGGGCTCACGGAAGCACGGCTCTGGGCGGAGTCGTTCAGGGCCGGGGTTGCGACGACGAGAGGCCCATCGACGCGGCCTGCGGCCCCACCAGGTCGCACTCGACATCCACAACTCCCTCGACCGCCCGGACCATACGGGCCGCCACCGGGACAAGGGCGGTGTCCTGGACTACGCCGCTGAGCGTGACGACCCCTTCGGCGACCGTGACCAGTACGTTCTCGCGGGACACGCGGAAGAGAGGCTCGACCACCTCCGTGCGTACCTCCTCCGCGAGGTCGTCGTCGGACCGGAGGAACACCTTGAGCAGGTCGGAGCGGCTGACGATCCCGCGCAGCATCCCGGAGGCGTCGACCACCGGCAGCCGCTTCAGTCCGTCCTGCGCCATGGTCCGGGCCGCCTGAGCCAGTGTGGCGTCCTCCCGGACCGTGACGGCGGGCACGCTCATGAGCTCGCGCGCCGACACCGCGCCTGCCTTGCGCAGGTCGCCGAGACGGCGCATCTGCTCCAGACGGCTGGGGTCCACGTCCCGGAATTCCTCCTTGTCGAGCAGGTCGGCCTCGGAGACCACCCCGGTGACACGTCCGTCGCCCTCAAGAACCGGAACGGCACTCACCTTCCACTTCCTCAAGGTCTCGACGATCTCCTTGAACCCGGCCCGCGGAGCGACCGCGACGACGGGGTTCGTCATCACATCGGCAACCACGTACGGCGTGTGACGCATGGTCCCTCCTCGATCGGGCCTTCTCTCCACTCCCCAAGTGTGGCCGCGCCGAGCGGGACTCAGGAGGGGCCGACAGGCCCTGACCGGGGGCTGAAGGGGCAATCGCCCGTACGGTGCCTGTCGGCCTGACGCTCCGCGAAAGGACCAGTCGGGCACCGTCCCGCTGGCGAGGTGCCGAGTCCCCGTGTTCATCTGGGAACGGTTCCAAGAGCGTCGGCGATGGAGGCGAGGGTGGGGCAGGACGAGCGGGCAGCATCGGACGGCGGGGCAGAGGACGTGCCCAGAACGTCGGAGGACGTGGCCGACCGGGTGGAGCTGCGCCGGATCCAGCTGGGGCTCTCGCTGTCCGAGCTGGCGCACCGCGCGCGGATGTCCCCGTCCTACCTGCGGGAGCTGGCATCGCTGCGCGGCGACTTCGACCCGGAGGGACTGACCCGGCTGGCCGAGGCGCTGGACATGACGTCCGACGAACTGCTTCACGGACGCGTCGATCCGCCGCCTGGTCAGGCGAACGCCGGAGCCCATCCACGTCTGATGCGACTCACGGAGCGCGACTGCTGGGACCGGCTCGGAACACACGGGGTCGGGCGCCTGGGGCTCCGAGGGGATACCGCGCCCGTGATCGTCCCGGTCAACTTTCTCGTCGACGGCCGGAGCGTGGTGTACCGGACCCGGCCCGGAAGCGTCGGTGCGGTCGGCGCGGGCACACCACTCGCCTTCGAGGCCGACCGTCTGGACGAGGAGCGGATGCGTGGCTGGAGCGTGCTGCTGACGGGGGCGGCCGAGCACGTCACAGATCCCGCGACCACGGACACCCTCGCCGACCGGGCGGGATCACGCCCCTGGGCGGGCGGGTCGCGGCCGCTGTGGATCCGGCTGCTGCCGGAGGAGATCACCGGGCGGGTCATCGACATCGCCTGAACGTGACTTACGCGGTCACCGAGATCGGACCGATCCCTCCTACTTCCCCGACCGGCTCATGCCCGAGTACACCCAACTGCGTGTTTCTCATCCCATGGCTTGTAGCGGGTTACCGACGAAATGCGCATGCTGAGGTGACGGAATGCCGGTCGCGCGGTCAGGGTGTCGGTTGTCTTGATCGTGTCGGGCGACGTTCCCGCCGCAGTGGTCTCCCAGCCTGGAACGAGACGCACACCGACCAAGCCCCGGGCCCAAGTCGTGGACGTCAGCCCTATTTCCCGCCGGTTCTCCTGCGGTGTCAGGATGGCAGCCCGGCGGCCACATCGAGCCTTCCGACAACACGCGCCTACAAGCCGCCGGCTGTGAACTCGCCGAAGAGACCGGCATCCCGCCCTGCGTCGTCACACCTCACAGCGAGATCCCGCTACACATCGAGGTCCACCACATCGACGCCAGCCCCACCAAGGACGAGCCCGCCCACCAGCACATCGACTTCCGCTTCCGCTTCCGTACCACCGCAGACCAGTGAGGGGCGGCGGCTCCCGAGCACGGCTACGATGCCGCCGTGCTCGGGGGCTCCGAGAGCGTGATCGGTTACGGCACTGCTTCCTTGGCCCGGGTCTTATTCGGCATCGCCGGTCCGGGCCTGGGATACAGACGGTTCCACAGATCTCGTACCGGCGCCCTCGCCCTTCGTGTCCGCCTCCAGCGGGGCATGGCGCCCCTGTTGGAGCTGAACTCGTTCGTCGTCCGGGATGTTCATCGACTCGGCCAGCACTGCGGCGAGCGCGGTCACGTCGGTGCTGTCGACGTCGGATTCGAAGAGCCACTGGATGTTGTCCTCGGGCGTAATGAGGTCGATCGCCAAGCGCCCGTTTCCGTCCCGTTTGGCCGGTGCTCGGATGTATCGCACTCGGTCTACCGGGATGTCATGGCCGATCTCACCCTGCCCGAGGAATGCGTTCGTCTTGGCCGTGATGATGCGGCGATCCGTGACGGCGACCAGATTCCTTGACGCCGTCTTATCCATCGCCGGCGCTACCTTCCCCTTCGCTCCGTCGAGGATCGCACCGATTCGAGCGGGGGCATCGAGACCGAGTACGCGGAGGGTCTCACCGTCCTCAAGGAACCATCGCAGGATACGAAGGTAACGCTCGACATCCTGTGACTTGGGCGCGCAGACGACAGCGGGTACTTGGAGTGGAGGGGCTGGTGAATGGAGAGCATCGGCAAGGGGCTGGACAGCCTCCAGAAGTTGAGCACTCGTGAGACGAGCCTTTTTCGCGTCCTTCCGCTTCCCTATCAGCGGCACTGTTGCGCGTCCGGGGAGCTCGGCAATGATCCGTAGCTCCCGCGTCAGCGAGTCGACGAGGCTCGTCGTCTCGGCCAGGGCCGAGTTGAACTCCTCGCCGGTCTCGCGCTCGATGATCTCGACGAGCCGTGCCTCGTCATCGTCTTTGCGTCCCGCGGCTCTCGCACGCGCAGCGTGGAGCGCCTGGTATCCGGTCCATGCCTTGAGCGATGACAGGAGGGCGTGGGCATCGAAGATGATCGCCCTGGCGTTTGTCTCGAGATACTGACGGCGGCCAGGTGTGTCGAGCTGACTGAGCTGTCGGACGTGTTCGCCGACGTTCAGACGGTACGTTTCTCGTTGCTTACGCAGGTCGTCGTCTTTGGCCGCGACTTTTTCCCACTCGGTCGTCGTGACCGATCCGAGCTCTCGCGCGCGGCCAACCGCGCGATCGACGGTGTCGACGAGCGCCGTCAGGTCGGCCCACTGCCCGTGGCGCATGGTCGTGAGGACCTGGCTTGTCAGCGCGATGTTGGTTCGTACGAGGCCCGCGACCTCGCTCAGCAGCATCTGAAGCGCGATCATGGCCAGTGCCGGCCCGATCGCGACGGCGACCTCCGCCGCGCTCACCGCAGCCACAGGAATCAAACGGGCCTGATGGACTACCCGGCCGTTGGCGAGCACCGCTCCGAGATTCGCGCCGTCCTTGGCTGCGAGCGCCCCGCCAGCGCTCAGATACGCCCGCGTCACGTCGCTGAGCCGGTAGATTCCCTCCACGCCGGCGAAGGCGTTTGCGAGGTTGCCGCCCACGGTCGCCGTGTTGGCGATCGAGGCGAGGACTGTCGAGATCCGCATGCGATCGTCAACCGACACGAGTCCCAGGTCGATCGGACAGAGCTCGAGCTCCGCGATGAGCTCCGGGGGGACCTCCCCGAAGGCGACGGCAACCCCCGGCCGCACCTCCATCAGGACCGTCGATGCCGCCGCCGAGTCGCTGCCCGAGTGGGGTGCCGGACAGTCCGCGGCACGTGAGTCGGTGGTATCGCTCCGATCGTTTCCCTCAGGCCCGGCGGCCTCTATCGAATCCGCTGGATCATGCATGTGATCTCCTCCCCGCGAGGGCGCCCAACGCCCCGACATAAAAGCTGCCCAACCCCAGGAACAGCAGAAACCCATTCAGGCCGACGACGGATCTTCGCCCAGGATCTTCTGCGCGATTGGCCGCAGCAGGGGAACGACCTCCTGCGCAATCCGGAAGCCCTTCGCCGAGACCGCATCAGAATCCCGATCGTAGACGGCGAAGAATAGATGCTCAGCGTCTCCGACTTCGACGCCGTTTTCTTCAAGTCTCTTCGTCGCTGTCTTAACAGGACGAGTAAACCCCCGGAGCATCCGTGTTTCCGCGTATCCGCCGATCTCGTAGACCTTCGCTCGGCTGACGAATCCGTCCTTCTGGGCAGCCTCTAGCATGGAATACGCCTGGACGTCAGCCTGACCGAGTAAGAGATCCACCAGAGCTTCGAGCGCTTCAGAGGTCCATTCCGGACCGCTGGGGGTGGTGGTCTGCAACTGCTCCAGATCTCTTACCGAAGCAGTCTCCACCTCGAGATCCAGAACCAGACGGGCCTGCTCCAACAGACCGCTCGGCTGAAGCATGAATAGTCGATGTCCCGTGCGGCGGAGCATCTCCTGCGTCAGTTCAGGGCGGGGCCTCGCCGCAACGTTTCCGTCGCGTTGCTTCCACCAGTCCTCTTTGCTGTCTCCCGTCACGAACAACACCTCGGAGCCAAGGCGCGTGGCTTCTACAAGGGTCTGCTCCCACACGAGATAGTCCCCTGCTGCCCGTTCATCAGACTTGGTCTTGAAGTCCTCGTAGCCGGGGGGAATCTCGTGCTCGCCGCGTCGCTTCGCCTCGATCAGTGCGGCCGCGTGTTCATGGTCGGCGAGTGGAGGGCCAATCCGACCCTGGAGTATCGGCTCCAGCCGTGCCAGTACGGGATCGGTGTTCGTGTCGGTGGCATCTGCGAGGGCGTCTTTGCCTGCCTGGCCGTCGATCAGGGACTGCAGACTGAGCAGAACGCTGTCGAGCTGCTCCCGTCGTTCGGCGATCATGCCGCTGATCTCCGCGTCGTCACCGACGTGGACCTGCTTCAGCCACCGATCGAGTGCGTCGCTGGCCGATCGGCCGGCCTTGATCAGGGCCGAGCGGACTTCCTTGGCCTTCAAACTGTGATGGCCAAGGATCGTGCTCTGCTCCCGAAGGCGCCAGAATTCGGTAAGGACCTGGTGCGGTACCCACAGACGTTCGCGCAACCGGTCCAGCACCGCGAGCAGGTCGCCCCTGGTCCGCTGGTTCGACCGGTAGAGGGTCAACAGCACGTTGGTGTCGACCACTACCAGCCCCGTCGCGAACAGCCGCTGAAAGTCCTCCGCGGACGGCGTTCGGTATTCGGCGAATCCGTCGAAGAGCCCGCGCCCACCACCGGCTTCGTCAGCGTGAGGCGAGTTCGTCACGCCATTGATCAATTTCCCCCCAAAGAATCACCCGCCGCAACAGCCCGGCCGGCTCCGTACCGATCATTCCGCAAGGACGCCCTCAAGATGTGCGAGTCGGCCACATTGAGTTGCCCTCCATGGCAGGACGAGACCCCTGGCCTGCCCCATCCCTGCCACCACCGGTGGCGGCGTGGTCTCGGGCCTGGTCCCATTCGGATCCGTTCGGGAGTGACCAATCGAGGTCGCCCGAATACTCGGCACCAGGTTCGGCACCAGGTCAGGATGCGTACAGCCGCCGTCGAGACCCCGGACGAACATTTGGAAAGCGTGTGTGTGTTGGGGGGGCAACCCCTCACGCGTTCGAATCTCGTATCCTCCGCAATTGCTCTCACCGGGCAACAGTTGAAGGCCCCCACTGCTGGCAGCGGGGGCCTTCGACCTTGTTCGTACGGGGTCGCGGGCGCGGGGGAATCAGTCGCGGCCGAAGATCTGCCCGCTGGGGCCGAGGTGCAGGAGTGCTGTCTTCTCCGTTGCGACAGTGGCAGGGCAGGGCAAGGCAGGATCGGGCCACCTGCGAGCGGGCGCGGAACGGCCTCCGGATGAACAGCCGCCGGTGATCGTCGGCGCCGCCCGGACATGACGACGCCGGGGTGCCTTTCGGCACCCCGGCGCGATGTCGGTGGCGAGGGAAGCGGAGGGGCTAATTCATTTGAGAAGTGAGAAGGAAGCCCGTCCATGGCCTCACCTCGGGTAACGCTAGCAGTCAGGACGGGATCAAGTCGCGGAGGTTTTCCGGGGTGATGATCCGGGAGTCCGGGTGGAGGCCCGGTGGGCGGGTCAGGCCGATGAAGGTGACCGGGG
>NZ_JARJHW010000150.1:0-18059 GCF_040560175.1 Streptomyces panacea | reverse complement strand
AGGGGGCAGCGGTGGTCATGGTGTCCTCACTTCTCCCCGGCCGATGCCTGCCGTTGGGCGTTCCTGAGGGCCTTCTCCGGCCCGGCCCCGCCGGTCAGTACCGACTGGAAGGCTCCGGCGAGCGCGTCGTTGACCACCGGCCAGCCGGTGCCGACCTGGGCGGTACGGGAGCGTGCCGTGGCCACCAGATCGACGAACGGGGCCAGCTTGGGGTACTTCCCGGCGTAGGATGCCGCCGCGGACTCCTTGGTGGGCACGTTGTTCACCGACTCGCCCCAGGCGAGCTGGTTCTTCTCGCTGTTCAGGCAGGTGAGGATCTTGCCCGCGTTGTTCTCGCGCCCGCTGTCGTCGCTCTTCGGCACGGCCATCACCGTGCCGCCGATCGGCGCGACCGCGTCCTGGCCGGCCCGGGGAACGGGGATGGTGGCGACGGCCCAGTCGACCTTGTCCTGCGCGCTGAGCACCGGCACCTGCCACGGCCCGTTGATCATCATGGCGGCGCGGCCCGCGACGAACTGGTCGTTCACGTCCTGCTGGTTCCAGTTGACGACCGATTTCGACACGGACCTGTCACCCAGCATGTCCTTCCACAGCGTCAGGGCGGCCTCGCCCTTGCCGTTGTCCAGCCGCGCCTCGTCGCCACCGCCCGACCAGAAGAACGGCAGGAACTGGTAGACGCCGTCGGCGTTCGGGCTGGCGCTGAAGGCCATGCCGTAGGTGTTCCCCGACGTCAGCTTCTTCGCCGTCTCGCGCAACTGGGCCCAGGTGGTGGGCGGTTCGACCCCTGCCGTACGGAGCAGGTCCTTGTTGTAGATCAGCGCGAGGGAGTTCACCGAGCGGGCCACGGCGTACTGCGTCCCGTCGTAGCTCCCGAGTGAGGTGGCGCCGGCGGAGAATCCGGAGGTGTCCAGGCCCACTTCGTCCAGGGGGCGCAGCCCGCCGGTCTCCGCGAACTGGGGCAGTTCCGAGCCGTCCAGTTCCAGGATGTCGGTGAGCGAGTCGGAGGACGCCATCCGCAGTGCCTTGGAGGCGACGGTGTCCGCGGGCACGCTGATCTGTTCGACCTTCAGCCCCAGCGGCTTCGCACAGCGGTCGAAGAACTTCTGGTTCGCGTCGTGCTCGGCCGCGTCGGTGGCCGAGTTGAGCACGGTGACGGTGCCCGGGTCGGGGGTGGCGGCGCACCCCGTCAGCCCCAGTGTCACGGGGACGAGCGCGGCCGTGGCGGTCGCGATCACCCGTATGCCTCTTGGGCGTTGCATGATGGTGGGCTCTCCGTTCACGAGGACGGCTCCGAAGGAGGGCGGATCACGCTTCCGGTCGCCATCCGGGGCGTGATCAGCCGGTGTGGGGGTTGTTCTCCCGAGGGAACGGAGGGATCCACGTCCGCGGCACCGAGCGCGAGCCGGACCACGGCGGCGGACATCTCCGTCACGGGAAGTTCGATACGGGGCAGTGGCCGGCCGCCCGGGTCGTCGGGGATGCTGCCGACGAGGACGACGGCCAGATCCTCGGGGACGCGCAGTCCGGCGGCGGCGATCTCGTCCAGCAGGTGCGGCAGCAGGATCAGGTGCTGGACGACGAGCGCGGTGGGAGCGGGCCTCGCGGCCAGTGCCTGGCGCAGCGCGCGGGCCAGCTGCTCGGGCTCACCGTGGGAAGGGACGACCCGGATGTCGGCGGTGTTCTCGCGGGCGGTGAGCACGGCGCCGGCCAGGCCCCGCAGGGCGTAACCGCGCCGGGAGGCGATCTCGTGGTCGGCGGACGACAGGAAGACGATGTGCCGGTGACCGGCCGCCACGGTCTCCCGCAGGGCGAGGGCCACGGCGGCCTCCCAGTCGAGATCGACCCAGGGCAGGCCGGCCTGGTCCTCGCCGCGGCCGAGCAGCGCGGCGGGAAACGCCGTCTCGCGCAGTGCGGCGGCGCGCGGGTCCCGCTCCTCCACGGCCATCAGCACGGCCGCGTCGGCCATTCCGCTGCCGACGACACGGCGCATGGCCGCCACGCCGTCCAGATCGGTGATCAGTACGACGTCGTAGCCGTGGCCGCGTGCCGCGTCGCTGATGTCGATGGCGAACGTGCCGTCCGCGCCCCGGTACTTGCCGGGCTGCCGGGGCACCGCGAGTGCCAGGACGTTGCTGCGGGCGCTGCGCAGCGTACGGGCGCTGGCACGCGGGTGGTAGCCCAGTTCCTCGACGGCGGCGCGGACGGCGGCCCGGGTGTCCTCGGAGATCTTGCGGGAGCCGCTCAGCACGTAGGAGACGGTGCTCGGAGCGACGCCGGCTCGCTGCGCTACGTCCTTGATGGTGGCCACGCCGCTCCCCAGCCCGGGTCGAATCGATTCGTCGAATCGATTCGACAGTGTTTACGTGGGCGTCACATTAAGACGGTCCGGGATGGCCGGGCAAGAGTCGGGAGCAGATTTGTTTCCTGCCATGCCAAATTCGGCGCGCACTTCCCGTACGCGCCGAACGGGGTGGGACGCGGGTCCGCCGCCCGGATACGCGGCAGCGGCGATCCGGTCCCGGGCGGGCCACGCGGCGCCTGGCCGGGCAGCTGGGCGCGAGTGAGGACAGCGACCAGGGTCAGCGCGTCGTCGCCGGGCTGTGGCTCACGCGGGCGGTGGGCGACGTCTTTCCCGGTGGGGACCGGGTGCGCGGGCCGGACGGCGGTCCGGGGCCCGGGCGTTACTCCCAGACGACGATGTTGCGCCGCACCGGGACCGCGCCGGAGTCCGTGGCGAACAGTTCGGGTGAGCGTTCCCTGATGCGCTCGACGTCGTCGAACACCGCCCTCAGATGGGCGCGCATGGCGGCACGGGCCAGGGAGACGTCGCCCGCGAGGACCGCGTCGAGGATGTCGACGTGCTGGTCGGCGAAGCCCGACGACGACGCGGTGTCGTAGAGGCCGAGACGCCGCGCACGGTCGAGATGCCCCTTGGCCGAGACGACGGTCGCCCAGGCGTTGCCGTGGCCGCTCAGCCGCAGGAGTCCCTGATGGAATGCCTCGTCCAGCTCGAAGAAGGCCTCCAGGCCGAGGCCGGGCCGGCGCTGCTCCTCCAGGTTACGGCGCAGTTCATCGACCAGATCGGGGTCCGGCTCGGCGGGAAGGTCTTCGAGGGAGGCCAACTCCACGGCCTCCCTGAGGAATTGGGCGTCCGCCACCTTGGCCGGGTCGACACGGGAGACGAAGGACCCCACCTGCGGGAAGACCTGCACAAGGCCCTCCTCGGACAGCAGGATCAGGCTCTCCCGGATCGGCGTGCGGCTCACCCCGAGGGAGGCGGCGAGTTCGTTCTCCGACAAGGCCGCGCCCGGGGGGAACTCAAGCGTCAGAACCTTGCGACGCAACGTCGCGTAGACGGAACGGCGACTGGTCCGCTGCCGGTTCGATGGAGCCATGCGCTCATCGTATCGGGGCGCCGAGCCCATCGATGCCTCCCGTTCGCCGACTGCGCCGACCTCACCGCGGTCGACCGCACACAAGTATTGCATCGCTTCGCGACCGGTGCTTGTATACCAGTCGTGTCGACCAGTGGAGGGCTCGTTCCCGCCCGGCTCGGCACCGTACGGATCGTCCGAAGAAGTGGACCGGAGTGGACCTGTGAGCAAGATCGAACGTGCGGAGGTGTTCGTCGCCTCCCCCGGGCGGACCTTCGTCACCCTGCGCATCACGACGTCGGACGGGGTCACCGGACTCGGGGACGCCACGCTGAACGGCCGCGAACTGGCCGTCGCGAGCTACCTGCGGGACCACCTCGTCCCCTTGCTGATCGGCAAGGACCCGGCCCGTATCGAGGACATGTGGCAGTACCTGTACCGGGGCGCGTACTGGCGGCGCGGCCCGGTCACCATGACCGCGATCGCCGCCGTGGACACGGCCCTGTGGGACATCAAGGGCAAGACCGCCGGTCTGCCCGTCTACCAACTGCTCGGCGGACGCTCGCGCGACGGCGTCACGGTCTACTCGCACGCCAGCGGTACGGACGTCCCGTCCCTGCTCGACGACGTCGACCGATTCCTCGACCTCGGCTACAAGGCGGTACGCGCACAGGCCGCCGTGCCGGGCGTCGGCGGCAGCTACGGAGTCCGCAAGGGCAAGGTGTACGAGCCGGCCGCGACCGCGCTGCCCGACGAGCAGCCCTGGGACACCGAGGCGTATCTGCGCTTCGCGCCGACCTACCTGGAAGCCGTCCGCGAGCGTTTCGGCTTCGGCTTCCACCTGCTCCACGACGTGCACCACCGGCTCACCCCCATCGAGGCGGCCCGCTTCGGCAGGAGCGTCGAGGACAGCCGGCTGTACTGGATGGAGGATCCGACGCCCGCCGAGAACCAGGAGGCGTTCCGGCTCATCCGGCAGCACACGACCACGCCGATCGCGGTGGGAGAGGTGCTGAACTCGATCTGGGACGTACAGCAGCTGATCACCGAGCAGCTCATCGACTACGTACGCACCACCGTCGTCCACGCCGGCGGGATCACCCATCTGCGCCGCATCTTCGACCTGGCCGCCCTCTACCAGGTACGGACCGGCTCCCACGGGGCGACGGACCTCTCCCCCGTCTCGATGGCCGCCGCGGTGCATGTGGACATCGCCGTACCGAACTTCGGCATCCAGGAGTACATGGGGCACCCCGAGGAGACCGCCGAGGTCTTCCACAGCGGCGTCACCTTCGCGGACGGCATGCTGCATCCGTCCCAGGAGCCCGGCCTCGGGGTCTCGTACGACGAGAAGGCGGCGGAGCGCTTCCCGTACCAGGCCCGCTATCTGCCGGTCGCGCGACGTCTGGACGGGTCGGTGCACGACTGGTGAACGACATGCCCCCGACTCCGCCCACGGATCCACCGCCGCTGGGACGTGCCACGCTCGGCCGGATCGCGCCCGCGCTGCGCCCGGCCGTCGATCCCCGTGGACTCCGCCCCCGAATCGTCCACTTCGGGCTGGGGGCCTTCCACCGGGCGCACCAGGCCGTCTACACGGAGCGCGCGTCGGCCCTCTCCGGTGAACCGTGGGGGATCGTCGCCGTCGCTCCCCGCTCGCTGCCCGTGGTGGCGGCGATGCGCGCGCAGGACTGTCTCTACTCGCTGACCGAACGCCGCCCGGAGGGACCCGCCACCCGGGTGATCGGGTCGGTCACCGACGCGCTCGGCATGCGTCCGGACGCCGGCCGGATCGACGCGCTGCTCGCCTCCCCGGAGGTCACCGTGCTGACGTCGACCATCACCGAGAAGGGCCACCACCGGCGGCCCGGCGGCGGCGAACTCGACACCCTGGCACCGGAGATCGCGGCCGATCTGGCGGCGCGGGAGACCGGTGAGCTCACCACGGTCGTCGGACGGATCGCCGCCGGACTCGCCCTGCGGATGCGCTCCGGCGGAGCCCCGCTCACCCTTCTGTCGTGCGACAACATGGCCGGGAACGGCTCCGCGCTCGCGACGGTCGTCAGGGGCTTCGTCGAAGCGTCGTCCTGGCCCGACCGGCGGGCCGTACTCGACTGGATGGCGGCCTCCGTTGCCTTTCCCGCGACGGTCGTCGACCGCATCGTGCCCGCGACGACGGACAGTGACCGGCACACGGCCGACTCCGCGCTCGGTGTGCGCGACGGCGTGCCCGTCGTCGGCGAACCGTATCGGCAGTGGGTCATGGAGGACTCCTTCGCCGGCCCGCGACCGCCGTGGGAGCTGGACGGCGCGCTGTTCGTCCCCGATGTCGTCCCGTACCAGCTCACGAAGTTGCGGCTGCTCAACGGAGCACACTCCGCCCTCGCGTATCTCGGTGCGGCGGCGGGATGTGCGACCGTCGCCGACACCCTGGCGAGCGACTGGGGCGAACGGCTCGTGCGGGCCTTCTGCGCGGAGGTCGGGCCGACGCTGCCCGCCGGCGGGCCCGATCCCCTGCGTTACGCGGACGATCTCGTCGAACGGTTCCGGAACCCCGCTGTCCGGCATCTGCTCCAGCAGATCGGCTCCGACGGGTCGTTGAAGATTCCCGAACGGTGGTTCGACGCCCTGCGGACCCTGCGCGCGTCCCCGTCGCCCACCCCGGTCCTCGAACTCGCCCTGGCCGCATGGGCGAACGCCACCCGCTCCGCCGGGGACGGCGGCCGGCTGTTCGGTACGACGGACCCCGCCGCGACGGCCCTGGCCAACTGCTGGCAGGGCGCGGCACGTCTCGACGACACCGTCCGGCGGCTGCTGCGTGTCGTCGGAGCCGCGGACCTGGCCGGGGACGACGCTCTCGTCTCCGGCATCGCCGCCCGGATCCCCGCGCTGCGCGCCGGCCACATCGATTTCTGACCCCACCCGCCCACGGCACCGCCGTACAAGCACAGCCCTGAACAACGGAGTTCACCATGACGGACACCAAGCGGGCCGAGCCCGAAGGCTCCGCGAAGCGCACCACGCGCGATCTGACCAGAGCGGCCACGTCCGGCTGGCTCGGCACAGCGATGGAGTTCATGGACTTCCAGCTCTACTCGCTGGCAGCCGCCATCGTCTTCAACAAGATCTTCTTCCCCGACGTCAGCCCCGCCATCGGTCTGATCGCGGCCATGGCGACCTACGGCGTCGGGTATGTGGCCCGGCTCGCCGGAGCCGTCTACTTCGGGCGCATGGGCGACCGGATCGGCCGCAAGAAGGTGCTGTACCTGACCATTCTGCTGATGGGCGCGTCGACCACACTGATCGGCGCACTGCCCACGTACGCGACGATCGGCATTCTCGCCCCCGTCCTGCTGGTCGTCCTGCGGCTCGTCCAGGGCTTCGGGGCGGGCGCCGAGATCGCCGGGGCCACCGTCATGCTCGCCGAGTACGCCCCTGCCAAGCGCCGGGGTCTGATCTCGTCGCTGGTGTCGCTCGGCACCAACTCCGGCACGCTCGCGGCCTCCGGCCTGTGGGCGATCCTGCTCGCCGTGCTCAGCGAGGAGCAACTGCTCTCGTGGGGCTGGCGGTTGCCGTTCCTGCTGAGCTTCGCGCTGATGATCTTCGCGGTCTGGCTGCGCCGGAACCTCAAGGAGAGCCCGGTCTTCGAGGAGCGTGCGGATGTCGTGGACGGCGTCGCGATGTCACGTGAAGAGGTCGAATCGGCTCTCGGCGACGCCTCCTTGGAGGAGAAGCGGGAGGGCGTCCTGGAGGCCGGGATCCGGCAGCGCAAGGGCAAGGCGTTCTTCCTCGCCCTCGGGCTGCGGTTCGGCCAGGCGGGCAACTCGGGCCTCATCCAGACCTTCCTCGTCGGCTACATCGCCACGAACCTGGACGCCGGCCGGGCGGTCCCCACCGACGCGATCCTCTACGGTTCGCTGGTGGGTTTCGTCACCGTGCCGGTGGTGGGTCTGCTCGGGGATCGCTTCGGCCGACGTCCGATCTACGTCGCGCTCACGCTGCTGACCATGGTCCTCGCCTTCCCGATGATGCTGCTGATCACCTCCGGCAACACCTCCGCACTGATGCTGGGGATGGTCCTCGCGCTCAACATCGGTGTCCTGGGGCTGTTCTCGCTGGAGAGCGTGACGATGGCCGAACTGTTCGGCTCCCGGACCAGGTTCACCCAGCTCGCCCTGTCCAAGGAGATCGGCGGCATCCTCGCCACCGCCGTCGGTCCGGTCATCGCGGCGTCGCTCACCGCGGTCACCGGCAGTTGGTGGCCGATCGCCGCGATGCTCGTCGTCTACTCGGCCATCACCCTGACGTCCGCGCTGCTCTCGCCCGAGACCCGCGGGCGCGACCTGGTACGGCTGGAGGACGCGGTATGAGGGCGGTCGTCGTCCACGGGGCGCGTGATCTGCGGATCGATGAGCGCCCACGACCGGTTCCCGGCGCCGGGGAGGTCCTCGTCGCCATGGAGTGGGGCGGAATCTGCGGCTCCGACGTCGCGTACTGGAAGCACGGTGCTTCCGGGACCGCCTCGCTCGCCCACCCGCTGGTACTCGGCCACGAGGTCGCCGGGCGGATCGCCGGAACCGGCCCGGACGTCAGTGGTCTGACGGAAGGTCAGCCGGTGACCGTCCACCCGGCGGAACGGGTCGGCGACCACCCGCTGCCCGACCGGATCGCCGGTCGCACCAACCTCCACCGACGGGTCCGGTACTTCGGATCGGCCGCCTTCGACCCGCACACCGACGGCGGGTTCAGTGAGTACCGGGTGGTCCGCGCGGCACAGATACGGCCGCTGCCCGACGGGGTCACCACCGAGCACGGCGCCCTCGCCGAACCCCTCGCCGTGGCTCTGCACGCCGTACATCGCGCCGGTGACCTGCGGGGAGCGACCGTCCTGGTCAATGGCGCGGGCCCGATCGGCGCCCTGGTCGTGGCGGCGGCGAAGTATCGTGGGGCGGCGGCCGTGATCGCCTCGGACATCTCCGAGGCGTCGCTCGCCGTCGCCCGCGCCATGGGCGCGGACCGGACGGTCGACGTCTCCACGGGCGCCGAGCTGCCCGAGGACGTCGAGTTGTCCTTCGACGCCTCGGGCGCCCCGGCCGCGCTGGGACCGATCCTGCGGGCGACGGCGCGCGGCGGCACCCTCGTCCAGGTCGGGAACCTCCCCGGCACGCCCGTACCCGCCGTGCTCGGGGACCTGGTGACCAGGGAGATCACCTGGGTCGGCTCGTACCGCTTCGTCGAGGAGATCGACGAGGCGCTGCTCGCCATGCGGGACGGCCTCGACGTCTCCCCCGTCATCAGTCACCGCTTCGGCCTGGAGCGGGCGGACGAGGCCCTGGGCGTGGCCGCGGCGAGCGGAAGCAGCAAAGTCATGCTGCGGCTGGACGGGGCGGCGACGGTCGGGTGAGGCCGCGGGACGTCATCGGGATTCGGGGGGCCGTCCGTCCTGGACGGCGTTCCGGCCGGTGCTTCCCGCCCGGTCTGCGGCCGGGAAGAGGTCGCGGGCCGGCCGGTACGGAGGCGGCGCCGCTGCCGGCCGGTGTCGTGGCCCGTATCAGGGAGTCGTGTGGTAGTAGCGCGTGCAGGCGCGCACCATGGTGTCGTCGGCGATGCTGAAGAAGTCGACGAAGCGCAGGCTCGTCCCCCCGGTGCCGGGGACGATACGTCGCCCGACCGCGACGACGCTGTGGTCGTGGGCGACGACTCGGTCGATCTCGTGGCGGGTGGCGGGCGTGGTCGCCTCGCGGTGGGCGTGGAGGACCGCCGTACGGCCGCGGGCGGGCGGCAGACCGGGGAGTTCGAACTCGACATCGTCGTGGAGAAGGGAAGCGCAGGCGTCGAGGTCGCCCGCGTTCAGGTAGTCGTAGACCAGGCGAACGTGGTCGATGCCCGCGGCGGTGATCAGGTCGGCCGGCCTCTGCGGCTCGGTACAGGCGTAGTCGTCGCTGTTCATTCTGTCCCTTTCGCGTCCGTGTAACATCCTGCTGGCCCTCCGCAACTTCTCCTTATCACCCGGCTATCACCCACCCGCGAACTACATGGCATGGACAGGGACCACATCACTGTGGAGACTGTGCGAGGTTGACCTTCTGGACGTCAACTCGCTAATGCGGTGGGGGATTTAGTGGCTGACGGCATTACAGAAAAGGTCCTGGACGCCCCTGACACGTCGCGCCCGCCCTTCCGGGTCCTGGGGCCGCTGCAGATTCGCGGCAGGGACGGGACGCTGAGGGTTCCGCCCGGCCGGCAGGAGCTGATTCTCGCAGCGCTGCTGCTGGAGACCAACCGTGTGGTCGGCACGAACTACCTCGTCGACCTCATCTGGGAGGACAACCCGCCGGAGACCGCCCGCACCCAGGTGCAGATCTGTGTGTCGCGGCTGCGGAAGCTCCTGGCCGGTGCGGATGGTCAGATCTCGATCGCCACCCGGCCGCCGGGGTACGTGCTCCACACCGATGCCGTCAACGTGGATTCCACACTGTTCACCGGTCTGGTGTCGCGCGCTCGTCTGCTGACGGAGCAGGGCGCGCCGGAGGCGGCCGTGGAGCTGCTGAGGTCCGCGATGACGCTCTGGCAGGGCGACTGCCTGTCGGGGATGGACAGTGGCCCGCTGGCGAACAGGGCACGGCAGCTCAACGAGGAGCGGCTGACCGCCCTGGAGCTGCGCATTCAGCTGGAGTTGGGACTCGCGCGGCAGGACCGGCTGGTCGGCGAGCTCCAGATGCTCACACACGAACACCCCCTGCGGGAGAAGCTGCGCGGCCAGCTCATGCAGGCCCTGTACTGGTCGGGACGGCAGGCGGAGGCGCTGGACGTCTTCCGGGTCGGGCGGGTGCTGCTGGACGAGGAACTGGGGCTGGAGCCCGGCCGCGAGCTGAGAGACCTGCAATCGGCGATCCTCGCGGGTGAACTGCCGCCGCCCGTAAGGGCCGAACCGGTCCGCGTACCGCCCGAGACTGCCGCCGGCGCGAAAGGCGCCACCGGCGTCGACCCGGCGGCCCCGATCCCGGCCCCGATCCCGATCCCGCCGCCGGCCGAGCGGCAGGACGAGATCCCGCACCAGATGCCCGCCACGACCGCGGACTTCGTCGCCGACGCGGACCAGCTCGCGAAGCTGGAGGAGGCACTGACCGGCGGACCGGGGCGCCGTACGGGGGGCCTCGTCGCGATCACCGGAAAGCCGGGCACCGGTAAGTCGACCCTCGCCGTCCACCTGGCCCAGGTGCTGGCCGAGACCGGTTTCCCCGACGGCCAGCTCTACTGCGACCTGCGGGGAACGACATCCTCTCCGGCGACCTCCTCGGAGGTACTGGGCAGGTTCCTGCGCGCGCTCGGCATACCCGGTCAGCTCATCCCGGAGTCGCTGGACGAACGGGCGGAGATGTACCGGACCAGACTCGCCTCCCGCAGGGTGCTGGTCGTGCTCGACGACGCGGTCAGCGAGGGCCAGGTGCGGCCGCTGCTGCCCGGCAGCCGCGACTGCGCGGTTCTCGTGACCAGCCGGGCGCGGCTGACCGCGCTGCCCGGCGCGCACTGCGTCGAGCTGGACGTCCTGGCGGAGGACCGGGCGCTGGAGCTGCTGTCCCGGATCATCGGGGAGGACCGCGTGCGGCGTGAGTCCGTGGCGGCGGAGGCGCTCGTCCGCACGGTCGGCCGGCTGCCGCTGGCCCTGCGGATCGTGGCCGCCCGGCTCGCCGCGCGGCCGCACTGGACGCTCGCCTCGATGGTGCTGCGGCTGTCCAACGAGCGCCATCGGCTGGACGAGTTGACGCACGGTGAGATGACCATGCGGGCCAGCCTGTCGTTGACGTACGACGGCCTGGCCGCCGAGGACTGCCGTTTACTGCGGCTGCTGAGCATGGCTCAGGCACCGACCCTGCCCAGTTGGCTGGCCGGCTCGCTGCTCGACGACGACCGGCCCTTCCCGTCGGACTTGATGGAGCCCCTGCTCGACGTGCAGATGCTGGACGTCGTCGGAGTGGAGAGCACCGGCGGCTATCGCTATCGCTTCCACGAAATCATCCGGGTCTACGCGCGTGAACAACTGGCCGCGCACGAGACACCGGAGGACCGGAAGGCGGCCCTCGCCCGGATGGCGGGCGGCTGGATGCACCTGGCCGAGGAGGCGCACCGGAAGGTGTACGGCGGTGACTACACCGTCCTGCACGGGGCGGCTCCCCGCTGGCGGCCGCCCGCCACCTGCACGGACGAACTGCTGGCCGACCCGCTGGCCTGGCTCGACGCCGAACAGGCCGCGCTGTGCCGGATGGTGGAGCACGCGGCGGACGAGGGGTTGCACGACCTGAGCTGGGACCTCGCGACGACCCTGGTCACCCTTTTCGAGGTGCGCGGGCACTACGACCTGTGGGAGCGGACCCATCTGAAGGCGCTGGGCGCGGTCCGTAAGGCGGGCAATCTGCGGGGTACGGCCGCCGTACGGGCGTCGCTCGGCTCGCTGTACTTGAGCCGTAACCAGTTCGACCGGGCACGGCAGGCGCTGAGCTCGGCGCTGGATGTCTTCCAGGCGCTCGACGAACCGGAGGGCGAGGCGCTGTGCCGGCGCGATCTCGCGCTCATCGCGAGGATGAGCGGCGACGACTCCGGGGCGCTGGGACTGTACGGCCGCTCTCTCGCCGACTTCGACCGGGCCGGCGACGTGGTGGGGCGGGCGATCGTCCTGACGCAGAGCGCCCACATCCGGATGCGCCAGGGCGACAGAGCCGCGGCGCAGACGCAGTTGGACGAGGCGCTGGCCATCTATCAGGAGGTGGGTTACACGGGAGGCCGGGCGAGAGCCCTGCGTCGCGTCGGCCAACTGCTGCTGGAGCGGGGCGAGCACGATCTGGCGGTGCTGACCTTCACGGAGGTGCTGGAACTGTGCCGGGATTCCGGCGACGTCATCGGTGAAGGGCATCTGCTGCGCGACCTGGGGCACGCCTTCACCGTGATGGGCCGGCCCGACCGGGCCAGGGACTTCTTCGACCGGGCCATCGCCGCCCGGGAGCACATCATGGATTTTAGCGGCGGCGCACTGGCGCGCCTCGATCTGGCAAGGCTGCTGGAGGGGGACCCGGCGCGTTCCCGCGAACTGCTGGCCCCCGCGGTCGACGTGTTCCGCGAGCAGGGCATGGGGCGGGAGCTGACCGAGGCGAAGCGGTTGCTCGGCGTCGGCTGAGACCTCGGGGAGGCGGCGGTCGGGCCGGGGCGGCGGTGCCCGAGCCGGTGCTGGACGGACTCGTCGGCCGGCTTCCGTGGGTTCGGCTTCAACTTCACGCGCTCGACAGCCGGTCCGTCACCCGGTGGCGCCCCCATATCCCCGGTGCGGGGGAACCCGGTGTGCGATGGGCGCCCGGCGGAGGGTGGGAGTCGACCTCAGTCCCAGGGGTTGTTGTCGGTGCCCGAGCCGGCCGGGTCCTCGGTGCCCCCGGCGGGCGGCGGGGTGACCGTCTCGGTGACGGCCGTCGGGGCGGTCGCGTCGGTGGCCGGGGCGGCCCAGCCCGCCTGAGCGCCCAGACCCGTCACGATCACGATCAGCGCCGAGGCGACGGTGGCGCGGAGAGCGGTGCGGGTGGCGGTGTTGTTCGTCATCGGAGTTCCTCTCGGTGGGGCCGTTTCCTTCTGGACACCAAGTTAGGAAAGGGCGGATTCACCGGGCCGCCCGTCGCCTTATCACCCCGTTATCACGGCACCGGGCGCGCTATCACGGCGCCCGGCCCGCTATCACGGCGCCGCGTCCCCCGCCGCCGCGCCGCGTCCCTCGGCGCACCGTCGCGCTCCTTGTCGCGGCTCAAGTCCGTTCCCTGTGCGGCGATTTGATCACTTCTGCGGCGTTACGACCGCCAAGCGGACTCCCGCCCCCGTGCGTGAGTGGCATGTCAGCCGCCCCTTCCCCGGTCACGGGGCGGAGCCGACGGCCCGGCGATAGCGAAAGCGCACGCGGGGTTAGGAGCGGGATACCCCCCGGATAGGGCGTGTTCGCACGATGACAGGAAGTAGCGACGAGGGGCCTCGGCCGAACAGGCCGGGCTCCGAACCAGCCGGGCCTCCAACAGCGGGCCCGACCCGACCGCGTAACGACAAGGCCCCGCACCGACCGGATCCCGAACCGACCAGCAGGAGCTCCCCATGTCGATCAGCCTCTCCCCGCAGGACAGCGCCCCGGAGCCCGAGGCGCTCGGTTCCCTGATACGGGGCCACCGGCTCCGTATCGGCCTGACCCAGCGTCAGCTCGCGGATCTCTCCACCATCAGCGTCCGCGCCATCCGCGACCTGGAGAAGGGGAAGGCCCAGCGCCCGAGAACCGACACGGTCCGGCTGATAGCCGACGGCCTGCGGCTGGGCCCCCGCGCCCGGGCCGCCCTGGAGGAGGCGGCCCAGCACGGACACCGCGGCGGGGACGGCAGACGTCTCGGCGTCGAGCGTCCGGCGCCGCCCGTGGCCCTGCATCCGCTGATCGGCCGGGAGACGGAGACCGCGGTCGTCGTGGAGGAACTGCTGTCGGGAGCAGAGCGGTTGATCACGGTGGTGGGGCTGAGCGGCGTGGGCAAGACGCGGCTCGCCCTGGAGGCCGCCTCCCGGCTGCACGACGCGGGCTTCCCCGTGCTGTGGCACACCGCCCCCGACAGCACCGCCGACTTCCTGCCCGCCGGTGACGACCCGTTCACCGCCCTGACAGCGGACTGCGCCGACTTCCTGCACGGCGACGGCCGGCCCGACGGGCTCCCGGCGCGCCTCGCGGACCTTCTCGCCGGCCAGGGCGCCCTGCTGGTGCTCGACGGTGTCGACACCGGCCCGCTCGACGGCCACCGGCTGAGCCGGCTGTTCCGCGAGTTTCCCGGCGTCCGCGTGCTCGTCACCGCGGAGGAGCCCTGGAACGTGCCCTGCGAACGTCTTTTCCTCCTCTCCCCGCTGGAAGCCCCCGCCCCGCCCGCCGGCGCCGGCGCTCCCGTCGGCGACGCCTCCCCCGCCACCCGGTTCTTCCTCAGCCGGCTCCGCCGCGTCCGCCCCGACATCACCCCTGACGAGCGGTGCCTGGCCGAGGTCGCGCGGATCTGCCACCGCCTCGACGGTCACCCCATGGCGCTGGTCGCCGCCGCCTCCTGGCTGGCCGTCTGCGACCTGCCCACCCTCCGCGGCATCGTGGAGTCCGACCCCGCCGCCCTGCTCGACCACCTGTCCGGCGACGCGGCGGGCTCGCGCCTGCGGGAGCGGACCGGCCGCGTCCTCGGCCGGCTGCCCGCCGACCAGCGGAGGCTGATCTCCGCGCTGCACGAGGCGGGCGAGGACGAGTTCGGTCTGGCCGATGTCGTACGGCTGACGGGCCGGCCCCTGCCGCACTGCGGCCGTATGGTGCGCGATCTGCTGGTCAGTGGGGTCATCCGGGCCAGTACGGAGACGGGCCGCTCCGCGTTCCGCGTGCTGTGCGTCGTACGCGCGCTCTCCCCGGTCACTGCCGCCGACGCTGCCGCCTGACTGCCGCCACGTCGCCGAACTGCTGGCTCACCGCCGGATCAACTGCCGCTCCGCACCCGTGCCCACGGGTTCTATGGCACTGCGCCGCCCCTTCTCTCCCGCGACTTCCACAGGAGCCCCCATGTCGTCCGATGCGCCCGTCGCACCTGCTCCGGCCGCCGTCCGGTTGCCGCTCTCGGTGGCCCAGCGTGACATCTGGACGGCGCACACCCTGGACGTCACCGGTCTGCGGTACAGCGTCGGCGAGTGCCGGGAGATCCTCGGCCCCGTCGACCCGGAGCTGATGGCGGCCGCCTGGCGGCGTCTGGTCGAGGAGGCGGACATCATGCGTGTCCGCCACTTCGAGGACGACAGTGAGCGGGTGTGGCAGCTGGTCGACGCGGACGCGGGATCCCGCGGTCTGCCGTACGCGGACGTCAGTTCGGCGGACGACCCGGAGAAGGAGGCGTGGCGCCGGATCGACGCGCTGGTCGGCGCTCCGTACGACCTGACTCGCCAGGCGCCGGTCCGCTGCGCGCTGTTCAAGCTGGGTGAGGAGCGGTACTTCTACTTCTACGGGCTCCACCACGTGGTCGTGGACGGCGTGGGCGTGTCGATGCTGCTGGCGCGGCTGATCGAGCTGTACGAGCTGGCGGTCGATGGGAGGCCGTGGGACGCCTCCCCCTTCGGGCGGCTGGCCGACCTCGTCACGGAGGACGCCGAGTACCGGCTGTCGGACGAGGCCGCCGCCGAGCGGGTCGGCTGGCGGGATCGTCTCGCCGGAGCACCGGAGGCGCCCCGCATCGTCCAGGGGACCGGCCGGGCCGCCGCCGCGCACGGCGCTCTGCCCTTCGCCCGGCGGAGCGTACGGGTGTCGGCGGCGGACGCCGACCGGCTGCGCACGGTCGCCCGTACCGAGCGCGTCTCCTGGTCCGTCCTGCTGGTGGCGCTGCTCACGGTCTACGTGCACCGGGTCACGGGGCAGGACGAGTTGGTGGTCGCCCTGCCGGTGACGGGCCGTAGGACGAAGACCGCGCGGAGCACGCCCGGCATGCTGTCGAACATCGTGCCGCTACGGCTGCGGATACGGCCCGAGGAGTCGCTCGGCGCACTGGTCCGGTTGGTGTCCACCGAGGTCAAGCACGGTCTGCGCCACCAGATGACCCGCTACGAGGACCTGTGCAGGGACGCCGGCGTCATCGACGGCTCGCGCAGGCTCGCCGGGCCGGTCGTCAACATCATGGGCTTCAACTCGGAGCTGACCGTCTGCGGTCACCCGACCGTCAACCACAACGTGAGCAACGGCCCGGTCGACGACCTCAGCATCGCGGCGTACGACCTGGGGGCCGCGCGGGGCCTGCGGATCGACTTCGACACACCGGTCGACGGTGTCGACGTGGACGCGATCGCCGCCCACCAGGACCGGTTCGCCGGTTTCCTCGCCAGGGCCCTTGCCTCTGAGGAGCCGACCGCGCGCGAGGTCGCCGAACTGGAGGTGCTGTCCGAGGGTGAGCGCGAGCTGCTGACCGGCCGGTGGGCCGGCCCGGTGGTGGAAGCCGACGACACGACACTGGTGGAGCGGTTCGAGGAGCAGGCGGCGCGATTCCCGGAGAAGACCGCGCTGATCGCCGGGGATCAGCGGGTCACGTACGCGGAACTCAACGCCCTCGCCAACCGGTGGGCCCGTCATCTGCGCTCCCGCGGCCTGGGCCGCGGTGACATGGCGGGCATCCTCTTCGAGCGTGGCATCCCCTTCGCCGCCGCTCTCCTCGCGGTCCTCAAGACCGGCGCCGCCCACGTGTTGCTCGACCCGGACTTCCCCGACGAACGCCTCCGGTCGGCGGCCGGTGACGCCGGTATCGGCCACCTCGTCACGCGGCCGGCTCTCGCCGACCGTATGCGCGGCGCCTGGACCGTCCACACCGAGGCCCCGGAAACGCTCGTGTCCCACGACACCAGCAACCTCGGCCTGCCGCTGACCGGCGACGACGCGGCCTGCCTGATGTTCACGTCCGGGTCCACCGGGCGCCCCAAGGGCATCCTGTCCTCGCACCGCAACCTGGTCATGACCCTCATCGGGCAGAGTTACCTGCCCTTCGGCCCGGACCAGGTCATCCTCCAGTGCTCCCCGGTCTCCTGGGACGCGTTCAGTCTGGAGTTCTGGGGCGCGCTGCTGCACGGTGGCATCGCCGTTCTCCAGCCGGGGCAGAAGCCCGAACCCGCGGTCGTCACCGAGCTGACGCAGCGGCACCGCGTCACCACCCTCCTGCTGTCCGCCACCCTCTTCAACTACCTGACGGACGAACACCCCGAGGCCTTCGCGACCGTCACCACCGCCTTCACCGTCGGCGAAGCCGCCTCCCCCGCACACGTCCACAGACTCCAGCGGCTCCGGCCCGGCATCACCGTGGTCAACGGCTACGGACCGGCGGAAGCGATGATCTTCGCCGCCACGTACACGGTTGAGCCCGGTGACGAGCCGCACCCGGTGATTCCCATCGGGTCTCCCCTGGTCAACAAGCCCGCCTACATTCTGGACGGCCGGCTGCGGCTGTGCCCCCCGGGCACGACGGGCGAGCTCTACACGGCGGGTGACGGTCTCGCCCACGGTTATCACGGGCGGGCCGACATCACCGCCACGCGCTTCGTCCCCCACCCCTTCGGCCCGGCGGGCAGCCGCCTCTACCGCACCGGCGACCTGGCCCACTTCGACCAGGACGGCGATCTCCACTACGAGGGCCGTGCCGACGACCAGGTCAAGGTCCGCGGCTTCCGGATCGAGCCCGGTGAGATCGAGGCCGCTCTCCTCACCCATCCGCACCTCACCCAGGCCGTTGTCACCCTGCACGACAAGCGCCTCGCCGCCTACGTCGTGGCGGACCAGCAGGTGCAGCCCGACGAGGTACGGCGCCATGTGGCCGAGCGGCTTCCCGAACACCTCGTCCCCGCCTACGTGACCACCCTCGACCGGCTCCCCTTCACCGCCAACGGGAAGATCGACAAGCGGGCCCTGCCCGCGCCGTCGATCGCATCCCGGAGTGGCCGCGCCTCCCGCACGGCGCAGGAGGAGATCCTGGTGGCGCTGTTCGCGAGGACACTCGGCATACCCGGCGACCTCACGATCGACGACAACTTCTTCACGCTGGGCGGGCATTCGCTGCTGGCCGCCCGGCTCACGAACCACATCGCCGACGTTCTCGGCGTACGGCTGACGATCCGCGACGTGTTCCAGCACCC